>NZ_JAXOQA010000042.1:0-17089 GCF_047307945.1 Commensalibacter sp. A3DC
CATGGATGCTGATACTTACTATCCTCAACATTATTTGGAATTTTGTAATCAGATCTTTGAAAGTCACCCGGAATATTCTGCCGTGATGGCTTGTGATATTTATCAGCCCTTTAAAAATCGCAAAAGTCAAAAACGATGTCGGAAAATATATTTAAAATCAAAATTAATGCCCAAGCAATGTCATGCTGGAGGATATGCACAGACTTTTCGTACTAAAAGTTTAAAGCAAATTGGGGGATTTGATCAAAAATTATGGCCTTATGTCTTTGAAGATCATGAGGTTATTCATAGACTTTTAAAAATTGGTAAAGTTTATTACTCTCCAAAACATTGGTGTATTCCATCGGAAAGACGCACAAAACATAAAAATATTCGCTGGAGCCGCATGGAAAAGTTTCTATATGAATACACCCCTTTTTTTCTCAAGGATTGGTACTTTTATTCTTTCTTAAAAAACAGGTATATTAAGAAAAACACTTCCATTCTTCAGCTTAGACAACGGGAATGGGAATAAAATCCAATTCGTGAGGATTAATTTAAATACTTCAATGAAAATAATCCTATTTGAAATAACTTACCGATACTGTATGATACAATGTGTTTCTAATTTTATATAATTTATTAAATGCATGATTCAATCCAAAAAATTATAAGCCGAAATTTAAATTCTATACGGGATAAAATTCAACAGGCTGCTTGTAAAGCTGGACGTAAACCAAATGATATTCGACTTGTTGCCGTTTCAAAATTTCATCCCATGGAATCAATATATGCAGCTTTCAATGATAAACAGTTGATATTTGGTGAAAACCGTATTCAAGAGGCAAAAAAGAAATTTGCACCCATTTTATCGGAACAGCCAGATATTAAACTGCACATTATAGGTCCCATCCAGAGCAATAAATTATTGGATGCCGTTAAAATCGCGGATACTATTGAAACTGTTGACCGCCTGTCAATTCTCGACCCGCTTGAAAAAGCCATTCAGAAAACAGGACGGTCCCCCACTCTTTTCATCCAAATCAATACAGGAAGAGAACCGCAAAAGGCAGGAATTTTTCCCGAAGATGCGGATCATTTTATTTCATTATGCAGGAAACGGTTTGGATCATCAATTCAGGGTGTAATGGGTATTCCCCCCGTTCATGAAGACCCTATTCCTCATTTTAGAAAACTTGCCAATCTTGCCAGAAAATTTGGTCTGAATGAAATATCAATGGGAATGACAAATGATTTTGAAACAGCCATTACATGTGGAGCAACGTATGTTAGGGTGGGAACTGGAATATTTGGAACACGCCCTTTAAATCCTAAAAATAATTCATTCCAATAATGAACAGCTGCAAATTTAATATTTACCGCAATTGCAACCTAGGTGGAGTAATATATCATGCTTTCTTCTCATGAGGAAAACATCAACCCTGATAATGAAGCAAACCAAGAAGAGAATGATAGCGTAAGTACGGATGATATCAATATCATCGAGGGAAAAACCCCTTCAAAAATAGAAAATGAGGATGAAACTCCATCAGATACACTTTATAAACAAGATACGATTGCGGTATTACCATCTCTGGATCAGGAAAACCAAGTTACAGAATTCGGAACCGATCAACCAGAACATAAAATCAGACCATTAAGTTTGGCTATTTTGTTGACTGTTCTGGGCGTTGTCTATGGTGATATCGGGACAAGCCCTATTTACGCCCTACGTTCCACAATTTTAGTTGTATCCAATCATCACAGCAATATTAAATCCTGGGAGGTTTTCGGTGTTGTCAGCTTAATTTTCTGGGCATTAATATTAATCGTTACAATTAAATATGTAACGCTGGTTATGCGCGCTGATCATAATGGAGAGGGTGGAATCCTTGCATTGATGTCCTTGGCTCAACGTGTATCAAAAACAACCAGAGGAAAAATATTTCTGGGAATTGTCGGTATTGCAGGAACCTGTCTTTTTTTTGGAGATGGAATGATTACCCCGGCAATTTCAGTTTTGTCAGCAATTGAAGGTCTGGAAGTTTCTCTTCCAGAGACAAAAAATTTCATCATTCCCCTTGCCCTTATAATCCTGGTTGCATTATTCAGTTTTCAAAGCAAGGGAACTGAACATATAGGTAAAATTTTCGGTCCAATCATGCTTATATGGTTTGCGACTATAGGTTTTCTGGGTGCCTATGAGGTTCTGAAATATCCCTATATCCTTTTGGCTCTTTCTCCGCATCATGCGATTTTATTTATTATCCATCACGGTTGGATGGCGTTTATTGCCCTTGGATCTGTCGTTTTGGCAGTAACAGGTGCTGAAGCTTTATATGCTGATATGGGACATTTTGGAAGAAGTCCAATTCGTTACAGCTGGATCTGTTTTGTCCTTCCTTGTCTGACTTTAAATTACCTTGGACAAGGTGCCCTAATTCTTTCCAATGCCAAATTTCTGGAAAACCCGTTTTTCTATTTGGCTCCTCATTGGTTTAATATCCCTCTGGTTATCCTTTCCACATTTGCAACTGTTATCGCCAGTCAGGCCGGAATTTCAGGAGGATTTTCACTTGCACGCCAATTAACCCAACTTGGATATTTTCCAAGGCTGCGTATTCGACATACCAATGCACAAGAAGAGGGACAAATTTATATTCCTGAAGTCAATAATGCCTTAATGATAGGGTCCCTCTTATTGATTTTAAGTTTCCAATCCTCTGATGCATTGGCCGCTGCATACGGAATTGCAGTTACGGGAACCTTTACTTGTACCTCTATTCTTTCCTCTGTGGTTTTTAACCGTTCTTACAAATGGTCGATATACAAAGTCGCATGTACATTTGGAATTTTCTTTATCATTGATGTCACTTTCTTTTCGGCAAATGCCCTGAAGATTCCACAAGGCGGGTGGGTCCCATTATTATTGGGAATTTGTTTGACCATCCTCATGACAACATGGAATAAAGGACGTACCCTGGTTTATAATAAACGGGCACAAAATGCTTTACCAATCGCCTCGTTTTTAAACCGCCTACCTCAATCCCATTTAACAAGGGTTCCTGGTATTGCCATTTTCATGACACCAGACCCTCTTTCTGTTCCAAGTTCCCTATTACATAACATTCGGCACAACAAAGTTTTACATGAACATGTATTTTTTGTAACTATTGAAAATATGAAACAACCAGAGGCGGAACGTGGGCACCGTATTGCAATGCGGCAACTCGCACCCAATATTTATCAAGTGATAATTCGATATGGATTTATGGAAATGCCTAATTTGCCCCGTGCTCTTGAACTGATGAAAACTCAACCCAACCTGAAATTCTTTGATACTTTACAAGCTTCATATTTTACAACAAGGGAACAAATTGTAAGAGCACCTATTTCTAAAATGAGTAAATGGCGAATGAATATATTCATGTTCATGTTACGTAATGCCAGCCCGATTACCGATTTCTTAAGAATTCCCGTGGATCGGGTTGTTGAACTTTCAGTCCGTATTGCTGTTTGATGAATGAAATAAAATTATTAAATTTGGAAAAAAAGACAAGAAAACATAAGCCTGATCCCTTGGCTCTTTATATCCATTGGCCTTTTTGCCTGTCCAAATGTCCCTATTGCGATTTCAATAGCCATGTTGCCCAAATCATTCCACAGGAAACCTATGCACATGCTTTGCTTCAGGAATTACGTCATGCTATTTCAAATATTGAAAATTATAAGTTAACCTCAATTTTTTTTGGTGGTGGCACCCCCTCTTTAATGGATCCTATAACAGTGCATAAATTGATTGATTATGCCATCAACCATTTACCTGTTACTGAGGACCTTGAAATCACCCTTGAAGCCAATCCAACCAGTGTTGAAATCCAAAAGTTAAAAGATTTTCAACAGGCAGGTGTTAACCGCATTTCCCTTGGTATCCAAAGTCTTAACCAACAAGCACTACAAAGGTTAGGTCGTCAACATGATGCAAGGCAGGCAATTGACGCCTTAACACTTGCCAAACGCCTATTTCCGAGGATTTCTTTTGATCTTATCTATGCACGTGAGGAACAAACCCTTTCCGAATGGCAGAAAGAATTAAAAATGGCACTGGATTTGGCTCATGATCATTTATCACTCTACCAGTTGACAATAGAACCAGGAACAGTTTTTGCCAAATATGAAAAACAGGGGAAATTATCTCTCCCTGATGAAAAATTAAGTAGTGAATTATTAATTGCCACGGAAGAAATGACACATCAATATGGTATGTATAATTACGAAATTTCTAATTATGCTAAAATTGGTGCGGAAAGCAGGCACAATCTTGCCTATTGGCGTTATCAGGATTATATTGGTATTGGGCCGGGAGCACACGGCAGAATTACAGAAAATGCTGTTTTATATGCTACAGAACGTAAGAAAAATCCTAAAATTTGGCTTGAATTAGTGCAAAAAAATGGTAACGCCCTAATTATCAAGGAAGCCTTGAATTCAATCGACAAGGCCCGTGAAATGATATTAATGGGATTACGTTTGAAAGAGGGTGTTGATTCTATTGCCTTTCAAAAAAAATGCAATATGACTTTAACCAATGCAATCGATATGAAAATCTTAGAAGCGCTTGTAGAAGAAGATTATATCTTTTGGGACCAAAAACGGTTGAAAACAACCCCGACAGGAAGCATGCGGTTAAATGCTATTTTAGATATCTTGGTAAAATAGGAATATTATTTTGTTACACATGATGAAGGTTGCAGTTGGTATCCAAGATATTGCGCATTTGAAAATTATTAATGAACAAATGGCCGTGAATAACAATGGAAATTCATACACTTTAACACGCTTTATGCCGAAGCAGGCCGATGAAATCTTAAAAAATGGTTCCCTATACCGGGTTATTAACGGAACTTTATGTTGCCGACAGAAAATTGTTGATTTTCTGCCAGGTCAACGGGAAAACGGAAATCCCTGCATTCAAATTATTCTTGATTCAGAAATAATTCGTACCTTTTCCATTCCAATTCGCCCTTTCCAGGGATGGCGATATCTTAAAAACACTGATGCGCCTAAGGATTTGCCATTAAGCCATACAAATATATCAGCAGCATTACCTAAAAAGCTGAGAAAAGAGTTGGAAACTCTAGGATTGATTGATCCTATTGGATAGGAAATCGATAATTAACCAATATCTATAACCCTATATGGTTTATTCTTCTGTATATTATTTCTCTTTCAAAACTTGATCAGCTTTACGATCAACGGTTTCTTCCTGTTCTTTTGTTAAATTGCCTTTATGATATTCCTCAGACGCCCTTGCTTTGGCATTCCTTGCTCTGTTTTTTGTATCCAAGGGATATTTACGCTCATCAGGCAATGCAAATTCCTGATCTGGTAAAGATTTACGTTGTTTTGATGTTAATTTAGTCATAATTACTCCCCTCCTTAAAAAAGGAAAATAACATTGAACCATTAAATATAGTTAATCATAAAACAAAATCTATTATTATTCAATTCGCCAAAAAAATTACTTTCAATCCTTCCGATATATTTTTAGAAATCTATTAAATAACAATCAAGGACTGATCTTTTATTGATCAGTCCTTTTCAATATCTATTTAATATGTTTTTTTTTATATTCCTCTCTCAAGATCTGCGCTACCTGTACCATATTTTTCAATGAAGGAATAACCTCTGACCATTGACGTGTTTTCAAGCCACAATCTGGATTAATCCATAACCTTTGAACAGGAATATATTTTTTAGCCTGATGAATTAAATGAACAATTGATTCTACTGTTGGAATATTGGGAGAATGAATATCATAAACACCTGGGCCAATGCTGTTTGGATATTCAAATTCCTCAAACGCTTTTAACAGCTCCATGTGAGAGCGTGAGGTTTCAATTGTAATGACATCAGCATCCATCTGGGCAATAGCAGCAATAATATCATTGAATTCTGAGTAACACATATGGGTATGAATCTGCGTTTGATCCTTTACTCCATTCGCTGTTATTCTAAAAGACCGAATTGCCCAGTCCAGATATTTTTGCCATTCTGAACGACGCAGGGGTAATCCTTCCCGTAAAGCCGCCTCATCAATTTGAATAATGCGAATACCTGCCTTTTCCAAATCCAACACTTCTTGACGTATCGCCATAGCCAATTGATAACAGGTTTCCGAACGTGGCTGGTCATCTCTTACAAATGACCAGTTCAACATGGTTACAGGTCCCGTCAACATGCCCTTCATCGGTTGTGCCGTTAAAGATTGGGCGTAAGTAATCCATTCAACCGTCATTGGTTCAGGACGACTAATGTCTCCAAAGATAATCGGGGGTTTTACACATCTGGAACCGTAAGATTGAACCCAACCTTGTTGGCTAAAAACATATCCTTTTAACAATTCACCAAAATATTCCACCATATCATTCCGTTCTGGCTCGCCATGAACCAAAACATCCAATCCCAGTGATTCCTGCTGTTCGACACAATAAGCAATCGCCTCTTTCATACGATTGCCATATTCATTCAAGGAAAGTTCACCCTTACGAAATTGACTTCTGATCTGGCGTATATTCTGAGTTTGTGGGAATGAACCAATTGTGGTTGTTGGCAACAATGGCAAATTCAAGATTTTTTGCTGTAATTCCATACGATCGGCATAGGCACTTTTCCGGTTTCCCAATTCCGATGTTATCGATTGACATAGTTTTTTAATTTTATCATTATGAACTCTATTTGACTGACGCCTGTTATCCAGACAAGCCTGGTTACTAGATAACGCCTCTTTTACTGACTCTCTTCCTTCATTTAGAGCTTTAGCCAAAACAGTAATTTCATCAAGCTTTTGTATCGCAAAAGAAAGCCATGAACGAATTTCCGCATCCATTTTACTTTCACGTTCCAGGTCAACAGGAACATGTAATAATGAACATGAGGGGGCCAGCCACAATCGTTTTTTTAATATAGCGTAGATAGGCTCTAGCCATTCAAGCGTAGCATTCAAATCCGTCTTCCAGATATTACGCCCATTAACAACTCCCAATGAAAGGACTTGTTTATCTTTTAGCTGTTTAATTATGGCAGGAATTTCATCACGCGCATTTATGGCATCAATATGGAACCCCTGCACCCCCAATTCTGGCAATAAAGCTATATTTTCTTTTAACTTTCCAAAATAGGTTGCCAACAAAATATAGATTGGTGCCTGTTTCAAAACCTTGTAGGCAGAAACAAGTGCCTTTTTCCACTCTTCTGCAAGCTCTGTCACCAAAATTGGTTCATCAAGTTGAACCCAGCTTTCCCCCTGTTCTGCCAACTCTTGCAATAATGCTTGATATTGTTCCAAAAGTGCAGGCAACAAAGCTAGTTTGTTGCTTTTATCCTGTTCTTTTCCCAACCATAAATAGGTTACTGGTCCTAACAATACAACTTTTGTTTTTAAACCTTTCTTTTTCGCTTCCTTCAATTGATCTAGTAAAATCTGGCTATTTAAAACAAACCGTGTATCCTTTGTGAATTCCGGTACAATGTAATGATAATTTGTATCAAACCATTTAGTCATCTCACCTGCCGCAACGTGACAAAGACAAGAATTTTTTCCACCCGAACGTCCACGTGCAACCTGAAAATAATGATCTAATTTTTCCCCTTGCTGTTGTTGAATACGTGATGGAATATTACCAAAAAGAAAACTTGTATCCAGAACATGGTCATAATAGGAAAAATCCCCAACAGGAACAAGATCGAGTTTACTTTGATTCTGCCAATGACACTTCCGTAAATTTTGGGCTGTTTGTTCCAATTCACCTGAGGAAATATTTCCTTGCCAGTACGCTTCAAGCGCAAATTTCAATTCACGCTTTACACCAATTCGAGGAAATCCTAGATTATGTACTGTTACCATTTTTTATTCCTTTACTTGCCTATTCAACATCGGATTTTGCTCTAAACACCCTATTCAGATAACAGCATAAAATAAAATGATATTATTTCATCGATCCATTAACTTTATTCATAGGATATAATCTTGCATTCATGATTGAGATCATTCATTTAAAAATCATTCAGGAAATCGAAACGCAAAAATCAATGACTGCCGCGGCTGTCAATTTGTGTTTGACACAATCCGCCTTAAGCCACGCCATCCGGAAACTCGAACAAAATTTGCAGGTCAGCCTATGGCGACGGGAGGGAAAATACATGCAGCTAACTCAGGCGGGACAGGAATTATTGACGCTGGCCCATCGCATATTACCTCAGATCGAACATAATGAATCAAAATTGAAACAATTTGCGCAGGGGAGTATTGGCAGTCTAAAGATTGGCATGGAATGTCATCCCTGTTATCAATGGCTGCTTAAAGTTACCTCACCCTACTTGAAACAGTGGCCTCAGATTGAACTCGATGTCAAACAAAAATTTAAATTCGGTGGTTTAGGGGCGCTACTGAATTATGAAATAGACATCTTAATAACGCCTGACCCGATTATTAAGTCTGACCTCCATTTTGAACCTGTCTTTAATTATGAACAGATCTTAATTGTTGGACCTTCACATCCTTTCAGAAATTTACCTTATATCACTCCAGAACAAATGTCCTCAGAAACTCTTTTAACTTATCCTGTAGAACCAAATCGACTGGACATATATAGTCTCTTTATGGCACCAAAGGGTATAATGCCACGTCGTCATAAAACAATTGAAACAACGGATATAATTTTACAAATGGTTGAAAATAATCGAGGCGTTACGGCTCTACCACATTGGTTGGTACAGGAAAATAAAGAACGCTTTGAAATCTTTCCTATCAAACTGGGAAAAAAAGGAATTCCAAAACAGTTATTTATTGGAATACGCAAGGCCGACCAATTAACTAATTATCTTGATGCTTTTATTCAGCTATCCAAACAAATATCCTTTCCAATGTCGACCTGAAATACTCAAAATAAACTGTATAATCTCCAATTTCTGACCAAATATCATAGAATAGTTTTTAACAAAAATGATTATATCTGTTACCATCTGAAACTTAAATTTTATAGTCGGTATTTTTCAAAGAAATCAAAAAACCATGCAGGAAACAATTTGCAAAAATTTTTATGTTCCAATGCAATTTTTGCTTTTGTTTTTCCTGCTTTGCCTCTCTGCCTGTGGTGGAGGAAAGCATTCTTATAATGGAAAAGGAGGCATTTCTTCACGATATAGCAATTACATGCCTGGCTATCCTAAAAAATGGAACCCTCCGGGTCCCCCTCTTGATCCGTGGGGTCCATATATCAATCAATCCTCACAACGTTTCAATGTTCCTGATCAATGGATACGGGCCATCATTTTACAGGAAACGAGAGGATATCAATATTATAACAAACGGCCAGTCACTTCACCTCATGGAGCAAAGGGATTGATGCAAATCAAGTCAACAACTTATAAAGATTTAGCAAAACGCTATAATTTGGGAAATGACGTATATGATCCGCATGATAATATCATGGCTGGAACAGGATATATCCGCACCTTATATAATAAATACGGTGCCCCCGGCTTTGTTGCAGCTTACCATGGTGGACCCGGAACTTTGGATGCCTATCTAAAAAGAGGAACCGCATTGCCAAAGGCAACCAAAAACTACATGATTTCCGTCACTCCCAATCTGGGGAATTCAGTACCTATGAGTGGACCTTTTGCAATTTTTGGCGGACCTTACGCCAAAAAAAATACTCGTACCCCATTACCACTCGAGGCTTATTACTCACCGAAAACCTACAGCCCCGTTCAAATGGTTACAACAGCACAGGTTATGCCTTCTGAAAGTAAAAACGAACTTAAAAAATTCATTGTCAAAGATAATGAACATGCAATTGCATCAGATAATGCCAATGAACCTCCAATCATGATTGTTCCATCCAATTATCATCCTGCATATGATGCAAATGTCCATAACAATTCAACTTCATCCAATGCTTATTATTCAGCAAAACCCAAAGCACCCTCTATTATTCGAACCTCCCCTAGCAGTAGACATTATTATATATCAACAAAAGGTAACTGGAATATTCAGGTTGGAGCTTTTACATCTGCAGATTTAGCTAATCACGCAATTGCAATCGCAAAACAAAAAGCCGCCAGTTTACTGGTCCTGGCGTATCCAAATATTGAAACCGTTCAGAAAAACGGAAAAACATTATACCGAGCCAAATTAGGAGGATTAAGCTATGCAACAGCCTTACAGGCTTGTAATTTGCTAAAAATAAAAAGAATGAATTGTGTTCCTGTTCAATAATACAAAATTGTAATTTTCAGTTATTTTGAATTTGTTCAATAATTTTATGGTCAATGGCGGTAGATGCATCATATATATCTTTATATACTTTTTATCCATTTTGCCGGCACACCTGCATAAACACTTTTAGAGGGTACATTTTTAGTTACAACAGCACCGGCACCGATTATTGAAAAATCATGAATGGTAACACCAGGCAAAATTGTGACGTTCGAGCCTATCCAAACATATTTTCCAATCTTAACAGGAGATGGATATGTCGTACCACGATCTCTTATATCCAAACCATGATTTAATGTGGCAATCGTAACATTCATGCCTATAGCACTGTGATCACCAATAAGGATTCCTCCCCTATCCTGAAAAGAACATCCTGTATTAAAAAATACATTTTTACCAATATGAATGTTTTTACCGAAATCAGTATAAAAAGGAGGAAAACAAACAAAAGATGAATCTACAGTTTTTCCTGTCAGACTACTGAAAATATCAACGATTTCTTTTTGCGTATGAAAGCTATTGTTTAATTCCATTATTATTTTTTGCGCTTCAAAGGCACATTGGTATAACAGCTGCATCAATTCTTTTTCGTCAGTGGAAATGGAATGTCCGGCCTGACAGTATGTAATGAATTCCTCCATTTGCATAAAATGATCCTTTTCCATTACTGGAAAGCCTTTGTTAGTTCATCTATCACGAAATAAAATCAAGTCCTATATCGAGAATAGGTGCACTATGGGTTATCCAACCTACAGAAATCAAGTCAACACCGCTTTCAGCAATTGTCCGAGCCGTATCGGGATTGATACGCCCCGAAGCTTCTGTGATGGCACGTTGATTAACAATCGCAACCGCCTCTTTTAAAGTTTCAGGATCCATATTATCTAGCAAAACGGCATCAACACCCAATGCCATGACTTCTTTTAATTGATCCAGCGTATCCACTTCTATTTCAATTTTAACCATATGCCCTGCATTTTTTTTAGCCTGTTCAAGCGTCTTACGTATTCCACCCGCGATTGCAATATGATTGTCTTTAATCAAAACTGCATCATATAAGGCAAAACGATGGTTCATTCCACCACCACACCGCACGGCATATTTTTCCATCAGGCGTAAGCCTGGTGTTGTTTTTCTCGTACAAACAACCTGTGTTTTGGTTCCTTCAATAGATTTGACAATCTTATGAGTTACCGAGGCAATTCCAGATAGATGGCTCATGAAATTCAAGGCAGTTCTCTCACCTGTCAGAATTGCACGGGATGACCCTTCAATAATTGCTATCACATCTCCCGGCTTTAATATATCTCCATCCTTTTTCTTTAAATCTACATTAACTAATGGATCAATTAAGGTAAAAGCCATTGAAGCGATATCCACTCCTGACAATATACCAGTCTCTCTCGAAACCATCGCCACTTTGGAATGGTGATTCTCATCAATAACTGCATTAGTGGTTATATCCCCAGCCAACCCTAGATCTTCCAATAACGCATTGCGAATAATGGGTTCAATTAGTATATGGGGCAAAGCTGGAATCGTCATAATCACCTCTATATTCTGATAAATCTATAATATACAAACTAATTTCATATAATAACATCATAATGTCTTGGCATACTGATATGCCTGATCAAAACTGATGAAAGATCGATTGGCTTTTTCAAGCGTAACAGGATAATCCTGTCGATAATGTGCCCCACGAGATTCTTTCCGCAAGAACGCACTCACTGCTATCATCATGGCAATTTGTTCTGGATTAAGAACATATTGATCATCATATTCATTAACCAGGGTAAGAAACTGCCGAATTGCCGATCTCAAAGTATCCTCATCTCGAATGATATTTAAATCTTTCTGCATTATCTTTTTTACAAAAGGTAAACGGTCAGAAATCACAATCCCAGTTTCATCTATCTCATTATCATTACTTTGAATGGAAGGATAACTGTACAAAATTGCCTTGGCTGCCCGCATGGCCATAACTGTAGCTTCCAGCAGTGAATTACTGGCCAAACGATTTGCTCCATGTAAACCCGTAGAAGCAACCTCACCCACTGCCCACAAACCTTTTACCGTTGTTTCTCCATTCAAATTTGTCATAATGCCCCCCATATGAAAATGTTCAACGGGTTTGACAGGAATCAAATCCATTGAAGGGTCAATACCGACTTGATGACATAACTGTGCAATGGTTGGAAAACGTGTCTTGAAACCTTTTCCTAAAGCCTTTCTGGCATCAAGATAAACTTTTTTACCCTGAATAGTCTGATGATAAATTGCTCTTGCCACAACATCACGGGATGCCAATTCCTGTCCTTCTGTATTGGCCAGAAACCGTTGGTTATCACTATTAACCAAAACAGCCCCTTCCCCACGAACCGCCTCGCTGATTAAAGTCTTTGGAAAAATATTTGCATCAAGTGCGGTTGGATGAAACTGAATAAATTCCAGATCAGCTAATACAGCACCAATATCAGCCGCCAAAATCAGACCTTGACCATAATTTTGCAGAGGATTTGTACTTTCCTCAAATAACCCGCCAATACCACCGGTGGCCAACACAATAGTGGATGTCACGATTGACCTGAATTGACCTTCTATTTGGGCTATTACTCCCCTTATTTTATTTTTATCCTTTAGAAGACGAACCGCAATGGTGTTTTCCATTACAGTTATTGAGGGGGTTCGCAAGACCGCCTCTGTCAACGCTTTGATAATACCCTGCCCGGAAGCGTCTCCATCAATATGAAAAATTCTCCGATGACTATGTGCACCCTCTAACCCGAGCCTAGGCCTGCCATGGCGATCATGATCAAAAATAACACCATATTTCTCCAATACTTCAATTGCCTTTCTTCCATCATCCAATATGGTGGCGACAGCTTTTTGATCACATAATCCCGCTCCAGCCCTTAAAGTATCCTCTATATGCGCGGAGCTGTCTTTCTCTTCATGACTGGCAGCCGCAATTCCACCTTGCGCATAAATACTGGATGTCTCATGTCCTATCTTTCCCTGCGTCAAAAGCAAAACCGGCAATGGCGCAAGTTGTAATGCCGTCATTAATCCAGCCAATCCACTGCCAATCACGACAACAGGTGACTGCATAATGTTTTTCATATTTCCAACATCCTTTTGATGGAAAGGCGTGCCTTATCAGCAATAGATGAATCAATCGTGATTTCATATTTATTTTCTTCCAACGAAGTCAAAATATTATCCAATGTGATACGCTGCATATGAGGACATAGATTACATACACGAATAAATTTGATATCTGGATGTACTACTGCCAGATTGTCACTCATTGAACATTCAGTCAGCAAAATCACTTCATCAGATCTTTTTTGCTTGATGAAATCTGACATCTCAGCCGTAGATCCAGAAAAATCAGCCGCTTCAATCACCTCAGGAGGGGATTCAGGATGCACCAGGATTGCAGCCTCTGGATATTCAGCTTTCAACTGCTTGATTTCCTGTGGTGTAAACCGTTCATGAACTTCACAATGCCCCTTCCATGTCAGAATCTCGACGTTGGTTTGTTTTGCAACATTTTGTGCCAGATACTCATCAGGAATCATGATGACCCTCGGAACTCCAAGCGCTTCAACAACCTTTTTGGCGTTCCCTGATGTACAACAAATATCCGAAGCCGCTTTAACCGCCGCTGAAGTGTTCACATACGTAATAATAGGAATACCTGGATATTTCTTACGTAATCCCATGACGTCCTCTGCCGTAATAGATTCAGCCAAAGAACAACCAGCCTTCAAGTCGGGAATAAGAACTGTTTTATCAGGGTTGAGTAATTTTGTCGTTTCTGCCATAAAATGTACGCCTGCCACAACAATGACATCCGCGTCAATTTTTTCAGCCTCCCGTGCCAAAGCAAGACTATCCCCAACGATATCAGCAACCGTATGAAAAATTTTTGGAATTTGATAATTATGCGCCAGAATAACCGCATTACGTTCTTTTTTTAGCTGGTTAACACGTTGAATTTTTTTTGTTAAACTCATTCGTTCCGGGGCAGCAGCAATTCTGCCCAGTTTATTTTCTAAATAATCAGGTAGTCCCTGCCGCATGTCACTCTCCTTTTATACTCAATTTGAGTATATATATGCCATTTTATCCTTAAAATATAAAGAATGTCAATTCCTTACCAATGGCAATTTTGATCCGGACATTGCTCTGGCATCAACAATTGACTTTTGGTACCTAAAAAGCTTTGCAGGTCTGCCACGATACTGGTCAGTAATATGACCAGTCTCCTCAATCAAATTCTGTTGTTCAATCATTCGCCTAAAATTAGACTTGTGCAAAAAACGCCCTATGATACGTTCAATGGTTTTTTGCAATTGCAACAAAGTGAATTCTGTCGGCATTAGTTCAAATACCAGGGCCTTGTATTTTATTTGTGCCCTTAACCGCGCAATTGCTGTAGCTAAAATCCGTCGATGATCAGCAAACATACCCTGACCAGCAAAATCTTTCCTTTCTAGATATCTATTCCCTGCTTCCGGAACCAAGCCTGCCTCATATAACAATTCATAGCGCTGTAAAATAAGATCTTCATTCCAGACATATCCATTGAGACCAAATAAAAATTCAATACGACGTTTTGTTTGTTCCGTATCTTCCGTTTTCCGGCTCTGCCATTCATATAAAGCCCCGATTATTGTTTCTCGTATATTTTTTACAGCTGGTTTTAATTCATTTTCCCATGGAAAATATTCATACCAACCATGCCATTCCGTTTCGTTTAGACTGAAATCTTGATGACGCACAAGTCCAAGATAGCTAATCGAAATGGTTCGAACTTGAGGTTGATTATATATGCGGTCTTGATCGGCAAAAGTATAAAGTTGTTCCAAAAAACCGACGGGATAACGTGTTTGTTGATGAATCCAAGCGCGCAATCCAGCTTGTAAACTTTGATGTCCCGGCTCAAAAGAACCAGATGGAAGCGTTGATCCCTTATGAATTGTCATAACATAAGGCATATAATCTATAATTGATACCAACACAGCAATCAATTCGGTCTGGGTCAAGGCTGCAGACATATATTTCCTTTATCCATTTATCTTGTTAAATTCATCTTTAACAATGATATTTTAAAGAAAATTCTTAATCTATAAAAAAATTTAAAGGCTTATACCAAACGCAAAACCAGCAATCCATCCTTCTGGCGCAAGAATAGACGGGGTAAAGGCATGCGTCACCGATGCATCCCACATAAAAATTCCATCTTTTTTTCTTAGCCCTATTCCTCCACTCCCGATATTACCGACTTTTGGCTTATCAACATGATAAGGGGTAGCATAGACGGCTCGTGTCATTCCTGCATCCAAAGAACCGTAAAGCTCTGACTTATCCAGAAAAAAATCGCAAAAAGCCTGATAATCTCCACAATGCATATCATCCGTTGGTAAAGTCCAAGAAAGATCGTTCCGAATATAAACACCGGCATTACCAGCCAAATTCTGACGTATAAATCCCCTTACTGTATATGGTCCCCCAATCTGCATCTGCTCGTTATCATATTGACTTTTGTCGCTATATTCACCATGCACAAAAGTGTGCCAAGTCAACGATTTTGTTATAGGCTGATCTCCCTGTATATCCAGGATAAATTTAACAAATCGCGTATGTGGTGCATATTTTCCTGAATTATTTATCCAGGTCTTGGTCATTAATCCATTTAATCCAATTTTAGTTCCCAAGTTAATATACCATACCCGATCCCACAATTTGGTATATTCACTTAAAGTTATATTTAGCATTGACAAACGTGCGCTTTTATAATTTTCACGAATATGATTTCTATAATTCATGAAGGATTTTGTTTGATAGGAAATAATTAAAGAAGTTACACCAATTAAATCCCTGGTTAAAACCCTGGAAATTCCAACATGAAAATCCTTCTGTGTTACATCTTCACGATGCAGCGCGATTTTTGGTCCATCATGATACATATCATCTGAACGCCACCATCCACACCATAATAACCACGGACCCATTGGAACGGAACCCTCCATGGAAAAAAACGAGTTATGTCCCAACCTCTGTCGATTATTCAACGAATGATCATATTCAAATGACCACATATCTAATACACCAAAAAGATCAGTAACAATAAAATTCGATCGACCTATCGTTCTGGCTGAAATGCTTTGCCCATTGTTATCCGTACTCACCTTGCCATGAATTAAACCCGCTTTTGGAGTTTTCACCTCAACAATAGAAGTATTATCCTGATGACCTTTATTGATTTTTAATGAGGTTTTCCAATTAGGTAAACGATTCATGTTATCCAGTCCCTGTTTCAAATCATTCAGATCCAAAACATTACCAGCAATCCATGGAAAAGCCGTCATTTCATGAAATCGTTCAGGAGTTCCTGTAAAATTGAAATTTTCAATCCTGCCTTCAATAATAACAATACGCAAATGACCAGAAGATAAATCTTGTTGTGGCAGGTATGCCCTTGTCGTCAAAAAATTGGTTTTAAGATAAGCCTGATTTAAAATATTTAGGATTGTATTTATATCCGAAACAGTTAAACAACGATGATTCCATTTTTTAATGATATGGTCTATTTTTTCTTTTGAAAGACTGTACGGATTTTCAATATCAATATTATTGATTTTTACACAACCCTTGATCTGAGGCTTGAATTTCTCGCCCTGATTAACAGAAATATCGTTGGATAAAGGCAATTCCATATCCATTAATTCCTGCCTTTGACGATATCCTTGATATTGCAATGAATTATAATACTGGTTATTACCAAAACCGTAAGCCTTGTTATTTAAACATAAAAAG
>NZ_JAXOQA010000043.1:0-15021 GCF_047307945.1 Commensalibacter sp. A3DC
AGCAAAATTTTAACTTGTCGATTCTACTGACAGGTTTTCTTACCCAAGATATATGGATTATCAGAAAAGATATATTTGATGATTTCATAAAAGAATTTGATTCTCCAATTCGTTCCATCCATGCCATTAGAATGGCTTTGGCTCTTTATTTATGGAAAAAAAATCATTTTATTTATCATGTCCCTCTGATCTTAAGTCATAGGACTGCAAAAATATCATTACATGATAAAAATGAAACAATTGAAATCATCAAAATTTTCAAAACTAAACTGAATTGGCAATTTAACGTTAATACCCATACATTTCCCTTTGATATAAATTATATAAATTATCAAGATCCCGTAAGCCTCATCATCCCGACAACCCTCGGTTCCGAAACCATACATCAATGTATTACAAAACTAATAAAAAAAACCTCTTACCCAAGATTAGAAATTATTCTTGTCATCTCGCAAAATAAACCCTTGACAAAACAACAGGAGAAATTTCTCAGTTCATTCCAGTATCATAAACATTTAAAAGTTCTATTTGTTGAAACGGATCAATTCAATTTTTCGAAAAGTTGCAACGTTGCCATCAGGCATTCTAAATACCCTTTTATAGCCCTAATAAACGATGATATTGAACCTCTGGATCAAAACTGGTTATCCTTAATGATGGGTCATATGCAAAATGAAAAAGTAGGTGCTGTTGGTGCAAAACTATTTTATCCTGATAAAAATATTCAGCATGCGGGCGTTATAATGGGTGCCGCTAATTTATGTGAACATGCCGGTCGTTTTCACAAGTCAGATAATTTTTACCTGACGCATGATCATGAGGTCAGTGCCGTGACGGGTGCCTGTATGGTTATTCGTCGTCTGGCTTTTAACGAGGTAAATGGATTTGATGAGACATTTGAAATAGCATATAACGATATTGATTTCTGTTTACGTTTAAGAGAGAAAAAATATCATATCATCCAGTGTCAGAATGCACAACTGATCCATTACGAATCTCTTTCACTCGGAAATCATTACAAGGGTGAACGTGCCGGAAAAGAACGACAGGAAATTCTTTCCCTGAAGAAAAAACATTTTAAAATCATAAATCATGATCCATTTTATAATCCCAATTATTCCCTGCAACGTGGAAGAGATTACCAGCTTGCCTTTCCCCCTCGCATTTCAATTCCATTTGGATTAACTGAAAATAATGTCTGATTCCAATCCCCCAAGCATTTTGATAGAGAATATTTCATTAACCTTCAATAATTGTCAATTGTTCAAAAATCTAAACACTGTTTTTCCAGCCGGAAAATTCAGTATTATTCTTGGTGCAAGTGGTGTGGGTAAAAGTAGTCTTTTAAAAATAATTGCAGGATTGCAACCTTGTAAGCTGGGAAGCGTAAAAGCGGATGATAACAAATCTTTATCAAAACGGATCAGTTATATGGGACAACAGGATCTGTTAATGCCTTGGGCAAAAATACTACATAATGTCACCCTAGGCAGTAAACTCCGTGGTGAAAAACCAAATCGGCATAAAGCTTTAGATATCCTTGAACAAGTAGGCCTATCCCATGTTGCAAATGCATATCCATCCGAACTGTCTGGCGGAATGCGTCAACGTATCGCTCTTGCAAGAACACTGTATGAAAATCGCCCCATCGTTTTAATGGATGAACCTTTTTCAGCATTGGATAGTGTAACACGAACCAACATGCAAACCTATACGGCAAAATTGTTGAAAGGTAAAACAGTTATTCTTATCACACATGATCCTTTCGAAGCTTGTCGATTGGGAGAACAAATTCAGATTATGGCAGGAACTCCTGCAAAACTATACGATTCTTTGGTAGTTCCTGGATCTATACCTCATCCGCTGGAAAATCTCGACTTACAAAAGGCCCAAGCCCATTTGTTATCTCTTTTGATAGAAAAAACACAATCATGAAAACTCATTTACATGAATCTTTGTTAATAAGTATCCGCATTGTTTCATTAATCGGAAGCTTGATTTTTATCTGGTGGTTGATCAGTTTTTTCAATTACGTCCCCGCTTATCTTTTACCCTCACCTTCAGCGGTCGTTCAGGCTCTAAACAATAATCATCAGCTTTTATGGCAAGCCACGCTTACAACAACACAAGAAACCATAATAGGGTTGGTAATTGGATGTTTTTTTGGAATGTTTCTTGCTCTTTTTATGATACTTGTTCCTTTTCTCCGTCACTGGTTAATGCCCATCATCATTATCAGTCAATCAATTCCCACCTTTGCTCTAGCCCCTTTACTCGTATTATGGTTTGGTTTCGGAATAAGTTCAAAAGTTGTAATGACCGTTATAATGATTTTTTTTCCCGTAACTTCATCCTTTTTTGACGGCCTAAACAGAACACCTCAAGGATATCTTGATTTAAGCAAAACCATGAATACATCTGCCTTACGACAACTTTTATTTATACGTATTCCTGCTGCTTTACCCGCTTTTTCGTCAGGTTTGAAAATCGCAGCAGCTATCGCTCCCATTGGTGCGGTCATTGGAGAATGGGTCGGCGCGTCTTCCGGTTTGGGATATTTAATGCAAAACGCCAACAACCGTTTTCAAACAGATTTGATGTTTGCCGCTCTTTTGATATTATCATTCATGACAATGAGTTTGTGGGGAATCGTTACATTAACAACGAAAACCTTAATTCCCTGGTCAAATGAATAAACTTAATTATATTAGCATCTGACCTTCGGAACAAACTTCCTTAAAGGAACGAATTATGACACTTTCAAATAAACCTGCTTTTGCATAAGGATCACTGATGGCAAATCCCTCGGCAGCTGCTCGATCTTCTACATTCAAAATAATGAGTGAGCCACAACTTTTTCCCTCATTATCCAATAAGGGGCCAGCAATTTTTATTTGTTTTTCATAAGTTTTAAGATACGCCAGATGTTGAGAGCGAACAGCCATTCTCATTTCCAGAGACGAAGGTTTGTCATTACACATTATTACAAATAACATTTGTTCTCCCATCACTACTTTACAAATCATAAATAAAAAAACATATTATGACCAAGAATGGATAAGCTTGCCAGTTTTTTAAATATAAAATATCCTCTTATTTTCCATAAACCCTGATTATTTTTCAATGACTGATTCAAGAACTCTATCAAAACCAAGAAATAATCGATTTTTTTCAATCAATCGATTAGCAAATCCGAAATTTTTTTTTCAGTTTACGACAAAACTTCAGCCCTGGATCAACGGGTTTGCTTTGTTTTTCATCGTCATTGGAATAATATGGGGCCTTTTTATCTCCCCAGCAGATTGGCAGCAAGGAGATAGCGTAAGAATTATGTATATTCATGTTCCCATGGCCATGCTTGCCAGTGCCGGTTATATTTTACTTGCTTTTTGCGGTTTTTCATCCCTAGTCTGGAAACATCCCTTAGCCGATCTAGCGGCCAAAGAAATTGGACCTGTTGGAGCTATTGTAACTGCCCTATGTTTAATAACGGGGTCCATTTGGGGAAAACCCATGTGGGGCACTTGGTGGGTTTGGGATGCACGATTAACATCAGTTCTGATATTGTTTTTTCTCTATTTAGGACATATCACTTTATGTCATGCCTTTGATGAACCTCAAAAGGGTTATAAGGCAGCTTCCATTCTTGCCCTTGCAGGCGTTTTTGATCTCCCTATAATCAAATTCAGTGTTCAATGGTGGAACACATTACATCAGCCAAATACATTCAGTTTAACCCATGCCTCTTCAATCACTCTTTCCATTGCTACCCCATTGATTTTCTGTTCGCTGGGTTTTTCCCTTGGATTTATAGGTATACTATTTACACGAATTCGAACCGCCATTCTTGAAAACCAGATCCATCGCCTACTTATCAATTCACAATCTTTGTCAATGCAATGATCATGTCGCATCTCCCCTACTTGATTTCCGCTTATGGAATTACCCTGTTAACTGTTTTGGCTCTATGGCTTACCACTTATAGACGGTTTCACCAGGCAAAAAATAAACTGGACATTATGAAAAAACTTAGTCATGAAACGTAAAACTCAACGTCTATGGATAATCCTAACTTGCATGATAGGCTTCGCGATTGCAATCGCATTGATTTTATCAGCTTTTTCAAGTAATTTAGTCTATTTCAAAGTTCCTTCCCAACTCATAAACCAATCCATATCTAATTCTACCACAATACGATTGGGAGGAATGGTTGTAGCCAACTCCCTTCATCATCAGAATGACCATCACACACCAATCGCTATATTTGATATTACAGATGGAAAAGCTGCCATTCATGTAAAATATAGAGGCATTTTACCTGATCTATTTCGAGAGGGACAAAGCGTTATTGCCATTGGTTACTTAAATCCTCAAGGAATATTCATCGCCACTGAAGTATTGGCCAAACATGATGAAACTTACATGCCTAAAGAAATCGCCGACGCTTTGCGCAAAAATGGCAAGTGGGATCCGCGTTTTGGTCCACCACCCGATCCAGACAGCTGGAACCACATGATAAAACCCCAATAAGCAATGGAATGACAAATGTTTTCAATTCTTCTAAGTCCCGAACTTGGTCATTTTGCATTGGCACTTGCCTGCTGTTTGGCGGGGGCTCAATTTGTTCTGCCATTACTAGGAAACAAAAAATATAATTTTCATTTAATGAATCTAGCGTCCCCCCTGGCATGGGGACAGTTTTTCACTCTGTTGATAACATTTATTTGTTTGGTTACAGCAGCATTGAATAATGACTTTTCTGTGCAAAATATCTTACAGAATAGTGCAAGTGACAAACCCATTCTTTATAAAGTAACAGGCATATGGGGAAATCACGAAGGTTCAATTCTCTTGTGGGCATTTATACTTTCCTTTTTCGGGGTTCTTTTTTCAAGTTTCAGTCATCATCTTCCATTTTCATTGAGAATAAAAATCATTGCCATTCTTGGCGGATGCGCAGCTGGTTTTGAACTTTTTTGCCTGATTACATCAAATCCTTTCCTGCGAATCTGGCCTACCCCGATGGAAGGTCAAGGAATGAACCCGCTACTTCAGGACCCGGGATTGGCGTTTCATCCCCCAATTCTTTATACTGGCTATGTAGGTTTTTCAATCCCATTCGCCTTTGCTGTTGCCGCATTGATGGAAAAACGAATTGATGCAGTCTGGGGACGATGGATTAGACCCTGGGTTATTACTGCATGGGTTTTTCTTACCGCTGGTATAGCAATTGGATCATGGTGGTCCTACTATGTTCTTGGATGGGGAGGCTACTGGTTTTGGGATCCTGTCGAAAATGCCGCATTAATTCCATGGTTGACGGGAACTGCCTTATTACACTCAGCCTTGATCGTTGAAAAACGTGAAGCCCTGAAAGCATGGACGATTTTTCTTTCCATTATAACTTTTTCTCTTGCATTATGTGGAACTTTTCTGGTGCGTTCTGGCATATTAAATTCCGTACACGCATTTGCATCAGATCCAACCCGTGGAATTTTCATTCTTGTATTACTAACAATTATTTGTGGAGGCGCTTTGGTTCTGTTTGCGTGGCAGGCTCCACTTCTTTTATTCACGGCATTATTTGCGCCTTTATCTCGAGAAGGCTCAATCATTCTCAATAATATATTATTCTGCTCCCTGGCTGCCATTATTTTGGTTGGCACCCTCTACCCTCCTGTTTTACAAATGATTGATGGAGAGACTATTTCCGTTGGAAAACCATTTTTTGACAAAACCTTTATCCCTCCGGCCCTTATTGCTATTTTTTTTATGGCATTTGCACCTTGGTTGGCATTTAAAAAAGCAAAAATAAAAAATTTGCTTCGTCCTTTATCCATTATGGGAATTATTACGATCATTATCGTTATCGCAAGTTTTATTTATTTACATCGTTTCTTGCCAGCGATTGCGACAGGGGTTTCATTCTGGGTAATCATGGGTGCCCTCACAGATTTCAGCGGTAAATTATCTTTATTTCATACCTCTTTCAAAAATAATATCAGCCGGATGAAAAATTTACCCAGATCCTTTTATGCTGCCTATATTGCTCATATTGGCGTTGCTGTTACCTTATTGGGGATTGTGGGAATGGCCTATAGTCAACAAAAAATTGTTGAGGTACCTATTGGGACAACTCTGCATCTGGCGGGTTATGAATGGACCCTGGAATCTGTACAGAAAAAAAATGGACCCAACTATCAATCCGAGGAGGCGGTTCTTAAAATCAGTAGACATAATAAAACAATATGCTGGATGTTTCCTGCCCGACATTTTTTTCCTCGCCAGCAACAGGTCATAACAGATGTAGCCATTCATACCAATTTTATCGCTGATTTGTACGCTGTTCTTGGAGATAACAGGAACAATCATGACAAAGCTAGCGTCTATGTCCTGAGATTACATTTCAACCCCTTGGCACCCTGGATCTGGATCGGTGGTTTCATTATGATATTAGGAGGTATCATCACCCTTATTGATCTTTGCGCCAATAAGAACAATAAAAAATTTTCTATGCAAAATATGGAACAATCATCATGAAATCCATTACCCGACGACGATTGATATGGGGATTACCACTGGGTGCAACCGTTCTTGCAGGTGGAGGGTTTGCCACGATGCTTTCCAGTTTAAAAAATGGAAAATTCGATCCGCATAAAATAGAACTTCCCAATTTGAACAAACCTATTTCAAATTTCAAACTCAAGCCAATATTATCCTACAAAAATTTTGACAGTCTATTGTTAAAGCAACAGCACAAACCCGTATTAATCAATTTTTTTGCTTCATGGTGTCTACCCTGTATCAGTGAGATGCCAATTTTGAATCAGCTTTCCACCAGGCTTTCCATATGGGGCATAGCTTATAAAGACAAATATAATACGATAGACCAGTTTCTAAACCGTCATGAAAATCCATATCAATATCTAGGACAGGATGATGAGGGGATGATTGGAATCAATTGGGGAATTTCTGGCGTGCCTGAAAGTTTTCTTATTATCCCGGGGGGAATTATACGTTGGCATTATGCCAAACCTTTGGATAAAACTGCCGTTTCATCCCTGCTTTCACTTGTAGGGACCTGATCAATGCGATTAGTTATCATTCTTGTCCTGATAATCATTAACTTTTTTTCTATTCCCATCTATGGTCTCGACAGCCCTGATGAAATATTGCCAAACCAACGGCAGGAAAAAAAAGCCGAAGAAATTGGCTCGCAATTACGCTGTCTTGTTTGCCAGAATGAATCCATAGAAGACAGTAATGCCGAACTGGCAAGGGATCTAAGAAAAGTCGTTCGCCAACATGTTCAGGCTGGTGAAACCGATGATCAAATCATCCAATGGATGGTTGACCGTTACGGCAATTTCGTGCGGTTAAGTCCTCCCCTTAATCTTGCAACCGCATTATTGTGGTTTATGCCTTTACTTGCCCTTTTGACAGGGTGTCTAATAGCTCTCATAAATTTCAGGAAAAAAGGGTTGAAGCCATCTCCCTTAAATAAAGATGAAGAAAAACGTCTTGAAAAATTGATGAAAGAACCTTGATCCATGTTATGGATAATGATGATTTTAATCAGTCTTATCAGTTTGATACCCTGTTTTATAAGTCTGTACCAAAAAAAATATCCTTCAATAGCGAATAATCCTTCAATAGCTTTTTACCAGTTACAACTTAAAGAACTGGAAAGTGAATTGCGGCAGGAATTGATTTTACCAGAAGAATATCATCAGGCAAAACTTGAAATTCAACGCCGGCTTTTAAATTCTGACGATCAAAGTGAAAAAAATAATTCCATATCTTGTGATCCGGCAACCAATGGTCATTTTTTTATTCTGTGCGGCTTGATTTGCATTCCCCTGACCGCCATAGGTCTCTATTTGCTTAATGGTGTACCTGCCTTGCCTTCTCAACCCTTATGGACAAGAATAGCTGAACAGCAAAAACAGAATAAAGATCTCGTACCTTATGTAAAACAATTAAAAGAAAAAATTGTCACGCTTGCTTATAATGATCCGAAACGGATAGAAGGTTACCTCTTACTAGGCCGGATTGAAGCTGAACAAGGTCAGTTAGACAATGCTATTCAAGCCTGGGAAACAGCTCTTGACCAACGTTTTGACCCTTATCTGGCCGCGCAAATTGCCGAACTGATAATTCAAAAAAATGGTCATATGACCGAAGAATCATTCACTCTTTTTCAACAGGCCCTACAACGCGCACCTTCAGATGCACCGTGGCGAAATATGGCTGAACAGAGAGTCATGGAATATCAGAAAAACAATCCTTAATTCTGTTTGAATTGATAATTTCTGAAAGCATTATATAAAAAAACAATATTTGTCGCGGTAAGATGTAAAACATATTCCGCCATAAAAATTGATGGCGATGGAGATTGAGATGAACTGCCGTGACCACCAAAATGATTTCGCAATTCTGGCACCCCTGTTTTGAGAGTCATGATATAACTGTCGATTGTCTTTTCCATCCCAACAGGAAACAATCCATTGTTGTGTATAATTTTTATAAGGTCACTGGCCCGATTGTTTGGATCATATTCCCATTCACATTCATTGCAAATTGATTTCAACAAAGATTCAAAAGCACGATTACATGCGACAATACAATCCTTGATATATTGATTCCAGTAATGTTTATGTGCATTACTATATTCTCCATTAACCTTTTCAAAAGCCTTATTATGAATAATCTCCAATGCAGGTTTAACGATTTCCTTATGAACATATTGATGATCAATCTGATACCCTACGCCTGCATAAAGAAAACGTTTATTCAATTCCTCAATCAACTTAATTAAGATTTCATCGTTAATGAACTTGTAATTAGGATCAACTTTTAAGAGAATTGTTATCCTTATATTAATTACACATTCAATTAAATCTAAAACATGTTCATATTTATCATTACTAACAATATAAGATTCGAATCGATCAATAAAACTTGGTGAATAAGGGTCTAAAAATTTTTTTCCCCATTCCCTTGATACAATTTCATAAGTCAAAATCCACAACTGTTTACTATCCATGTTTATTGGATAATAATTGAATACGATTTGAATATAGATTTATGATTACCATTTTTAAAAAATTATTTTTATGAAATTAAAATATTTTTTACATTGTATTCAATGAAAAAGCGGTTTGACGTTTCTTTTCTGGCGGAGGGTTGGGCTGACAGGAGATAAGATAGATGCCAAATACAAAAATTGTATTACTGATGCTGTTCAATAATAATGTTTCCTGAAAACGCTGATCCGCGACGATTCCTAGATAGATTGAATAGATTGCAAATGGAATCGAGATAATTCTTATGCCTGCCAGCATCATACGAAACGGATTGAGAAATCCTACCCGAATAATGGATTGCATACGATAAATGGAGAAATAAAATAACACGCCAAGACACCATGCCATTACATTAAAAAGCACAGAAAAAATACTCATTTCAAAATAAAGAACAAGTAGAATCAGGGAACCGGCTGAAAAAACCAGCGATCCGAGCTGTAAACTCATTCCAATTTTCAATGCTGACCATTTTTCTGGCAGACGGTCAGCAATTGGTTGGAAAAAACGATCCAGTAACCATAGATCAAAAGCGAGGATTCGATCAGAAACGGGGGGTTTATTATTTGAAAACATGAAACTTTTATCCAGCAACTTTTAAAAAAAGTTATAGCATTATATCAAGCTTAATCAAACAATATACATTTCCAAAAATTATATTTTAACCTTCGCAAAAAGAACCCGCTTTAATTAAAAAAAGCGGGTTAAAGGATATCAAGAAACAAACATACAAAATTAGGGTTGGATCGCGTTTTGCCTATGTTCTTTCAACATACTCAAAATCCGTTGAATACATCGGCCACAGTCGGGTTTTGAACCACAAGATTTATAGACTTTGCTTGGACAGTCTGCACCATCCTTAATAGCATTTCCTATATCCTTGTCGGTTAATGCACGACATGAACAAATATACATCGCCAAGGCCCCATCACAACTAGGTTGTTAATAATGATTATAATAACCATTCTTAATAACTATGTCTACAATTTTTTTATTACGTATCTAAACTTTTTTTGATCATGGATTTATTTCTTTTTTTATTTATAAAAAAAACATATAATTAACTAAATAATCACAAAGATTATTTTAATAATATCAAGTAATTTAAACATACACCAACTAAGGATTTCATTAATGATCAAAGATAAAAAAGTAATTGAATATTTGAATATTCAACTTACAAATGAATTAACAGCCATCAATCAATATTATCTTCACTACAAAACCCTGTGTCATTGGGGAGTCACCATTCTTGGCAAAAAAGAATACCAGGAATCCATTGAGGAAATGAAACATGCAGATTCGCTGATTGAACGTATTCTCATGCTTGACGGATTGCCCAATATGCAAAGACTAAACACCGTACAGATTGGTCAGTCAGTTGAAGAGATCCTCCATGCTGATCGCCAGATGGAGATGAAGGCTTGCAAAGATTTACGCGAGGCAGTTTCCTATTGTGAACAGATACAGGATTACGTGACTCGTCATATTTTTGTTTCAATTTTGGATTCTGAAGAAAAACATATTGACTTCATTGACAAACAATTTGATCTGATCAAACAAATTTCTATAGGTCGATACATCACTTTAAATTCCGATCACGCAACGGAACAAGAATCGTAATTCAGATTTTATTCAATATGGATATCTTATTAAAGTAAGATGTTACTATCTTACTTTCTAAGAAAATTACGAATTATCCTTTTTCATACAAATCAAGTTAATATATCCATCCAATCTTACAATAGATTGTCTTTGACAGATCCTCTGTAATTAAGCAAGATTAGCTTTTACAAATTAAACAACCCTGTTTTAAATATTTCAATAGACAAGACCCGAACAGGAAATCAAAGACATGAGATCAATCCTACCCCCTTTGACACTAAGCTTGACTTTGCTTGCAACCACCCCTTTTAGCGGGTTTCTTCATCCTGCCTATTCTGTTCCCACCAATCATATTTCATCAAAAAATATACCTTCTTCAAAACAGCAGGTAATTCGCGCCACTTTGAAAAATGGATTACGGGTGATTATCATTAAAAATAATTTGGCCCCTGTTGTTACGGCGCAAGTCAACTATCTTGCCGGTTCCAACCAAACGCCAAAGGGATTCCCGGGAACTGCACACGCATTGGAACATATGATGTTTCGTGGAAGCAAAGGTCTAGACAAGGATCAGCTGGCAATTATCGGGGCACAATTGGGCGGAAGCTATAATGCCTTTACCACAGAACACGTCACACAGTATTATTACACAGCTCCTGCCGAAGATTTAGATGTTATCCTGAAAATTGAAGCTTTACGAATGAATGGATTAAGCCTAAATGCCGCGGATTGGGACAAGGAACGTGGAGCGATTGAACAAGAAGTTTCAAGGGATTTGTCCAATCCAATTTATAAATATGTTTCTGAATTACAAAAGATTTTATTCAAGGACACCCCATATGAACATGATGCTTTGGGAACCCGTCCATCTTTTGATAAAACAACCGTTCAGGATTTACGTGAATTCTATGAAACTTACTACACACCCAATAATGCAATCCTTGTTATCTCAGGCGATATTGATCCCCAAAAAACCCTGGCAACTGTCAAACAAAATTTTTCTTCCCTACCTCGCAAAAATCTACCCAAACAAACCTCTTTCAAATTAAAGCCAATAAAAGCCAAAACATTACATTTTCCAACGGATCTCCCAGCTGGACTTATAACAATGGCATGGCGTATGCCTGGGGAAAAATCCAGTGATTATGCCGCCGCGACCATTATGAGTGACGTTATTTCAAGCCAGCGTGAAAAGTTATATGGTTTAGTGCCACAGGGAAAGGCCCTGTCAGCTGATTTTGAATATATTCCCAAAGGCAATACGGGCTTTGGCGTGGCTATTGCAGCATTTCCAAAAAACAGGAATTATCAATCCCTTTTGAACGAGGTTCAGACAATCCTTAGATATTTTCATGAAAATGGTGTTCCGGCCGAACTTGTTGAAGCGGCAAAACGCAAGGAGATTGCATCCCTCAAATTCTCTGCCAACAGTATCACGGGATTGGCCAGCAGCTGGTCAAATGCCTTGGCTTTTCAGGAATTAAATAGTCCTGATGATATGATTGCCGCTCTTAAAGCAGTCACTCCAGAAAAAGTTAACCAATTGGCAAAAAGGATTTTAAAACCGGAAGAAGCGATCACGGCGATTCTCACACCTGAGGATTCCGGAAATCCTCTATCGAAAAAAGGTTATGGAGGTGCTGAATCCTTTGCCTCAATTCCTGATAAACCTGTCCCCTTGCCTGAATGGGCTGATAAGGCACTGAAAAAACTTAATATACCCAAGGCATCCCCTTTACCTACAGATATAACCCTGAAAAATGGTATTCGTTTGATTGTTCAGCCAATCAATGTCAGTGATACCATAAGTGTATTCGGTGCCATTCGACAGAACTCAAGTCTGCAAGAGGAAAAAGATAAGGAAGGTATTTCAGACATTACAGATGAGATGTTCAAGTATGGGACCAAGACTTATGATCGTCTGACTTTTCGCAAACAGATTGATGACATCGCTGCCGATATCAATACAGGAAGCGAATTTTCATTATCTGTTCTTACGCCCTATTTTGACCGTGGTATGCAGTTATTGGCTGATAGCGAGTTAAATCCTTCTTTCAAACAAGAAAACCTAGATATC
Source organism: Commensalibacter sp. A3DC (assembly GCF_047307945.1). Classification (NCBI taxonomy): domain Bacteria; kingdom Pseudomonadati; phylum Pseudomonadota; class Alphaproteobacteria; order Acetobacterales; family Acetobacteraceae; genus Commensalibacter; species Commensalibacter sp. A3DC. Next base: position 12,766 of record NZ_JAXOQA010000043.1, read on the forward strand.
GTCAAATCACAAACAGCGCAGTCCCTAAAAGGATTATACCAGTCCCCAGGTTATCATTTTGACAGATCCGTTGCAAAAGCGGTCAATCCCATTAATGACCCAAGTTTACGTCAGCCAGTCCCTGAAAAAGTTATGAAATTAACCTTAAATGATTTGGAAAATTTCTATCAGCAATCCTTTCGTCCAGACCTTGCAACAATTGTTGTGGCAGGCAACATAACGCCTGAAAAAGCGAAGGCAACCGTTGAAAAATATTTCGGGTCATGGAAGGCGAAAGGTGTCAGGCCCAATCTTGATTTGCCTCAACGTCCAAATAGCAAGACCTCCTACATTCATGTTCCCGATAAAAGCGCAGTGCAAAGCAGCGTCGCATTGGTTGAATCCATTCCGCTGAACGTTTACCATCCGGATCATTATGCCCTGAACCTTGGCAATGAAATATTAAGTGGCGGATTTGCAGGACGGTTTTACAAAGACTTGCGGGTTAAGACAGGATATGTCTATAACGTAAACAGCTCTTTTGACTGGTCCCGCACACGTGCGGGATATAACATCAGTTTTGGCGCGGATCCTGACAAGGTTGATCTCGCCCGCAAGGCAGCCCTGAAAGACTTGCAGGCCATGCAGACGCAACCCGTCAGCGAACATGAACTGCAACTGGCCAAGGCGTCATTGCTGAGGAGTATCCCATTGCAACGTTCCAGCATTGACAAACTCGCGTCACAATATTTGACCTTCAGCGAATTGGGATTGCCCCTGGACACACCGCAAAGATCAGCCCAAATCTATTATCGGATGAGTGCCGGCGATATTCGGAAAGCCTTTAAAACATGGATCAGAATTGATGATCTCGCCCAGATTACCAAAGGGCCAATTAACCAGAAATAAAATTATATATTATTGTTATTTTGAATTAAAAATTATAATCTTTACCCTTCATCTTATAAAAATTAAGTAGTGGAATTTATATGTCAAAAAATATTTTAATTACATTTGCCGGTCGTCAAGACAGAATGGAAAATTTAAATCAATATATACGATATGCACTAAACAATAATTTATTAGATGAATGGCATATATGGGATTTTACCCGTAATAAAACTGATAAAGAATATGTCAGAAACAATTACGGACCAATAGCATATATGCAAGATAATGCCGGTTACCAATTTTATAAAGATTTACCCAAAAATTCTAAACTTACCATTCCTTTAAGAATATCAAATGATCTTCATATAGCATTTGTAGAAAAAAACCAGGATAAATTTACAGAGGTTGTCATAGGTGGATGGGGTAACTCCGGTTCGGAAATAAGAAGAGTTGATTCAAAAAATTTATATGACAATAATAGAGACAATACAGAGGAAATTTTTAAAACAGAATTTTTCACTCTCCTAAACGCTTACTGCGATAATATCCTCACGATCAGCAGGGGAAGTGATAACGACATAAATATTTCAATCAACGGATATGAATTTCCAACATTCAACCTCCTTAATAGAGACAATATACCAAAACTATACTTGCAAGGCGGATTTGGTGCATGGCTAGAGTTCTGTTATGTCAATGACAGAATAAAACAATTCATAGGCAACTTAAACGAATCTTATCCCTATTATCATGCCTATCGATATTATGCTTCAAGAATTGACCTTTTCAAAGATGATGTTTTCCTGAAATGTGATGATGATATAGTTTATATTGAACTTGAAAAACTGAAGGAATTCATTGAATTCAGACGAAGAAATGATGAATATTTCCTGTTATCAGCAAACGTTGTCAACAACGGCGTATGTGCCTATTTTCAAAAAGAGAATTTATCCATCCCTGATGAGGTAGGTGAATTTGAACTTCCACCTAACGGTTTTAAGGGTAGTTTATGGGAAAATGGAGAAAAAGCTGAAAAGCTACACTCTTATTTCATTAAAAATCGTGGAAAGCCCCTACCTTTAACATCAAAAATTGTAGAATGGGACAAAAGGTTATCAATTAATTTTATATCTTGGAAAGGAAGAGATTTACGCTTTATGATGTTGCCTTTTCAATGCGATGATGAACAAATTTTAACAAGCAATACACCACAATATTTAAATCGTAAAACAGCTTTATTTTCCGATTTTACTGTCTCTCATTTAAGTTTTTATTCACAAGAATCTCATATGAATACAGAATTACTTATCAATGAATATGTAAAATTGAGAAAAGAAAAATATAATATTTAAATATCAGTAATTTCCGGTTTTGACCTGAAAAAAT
>NZ_JAXOQA010000044.1:0-14759 GCF_047307945.1 Commensalibacter sp. A3DC
TGAAAAATACAGTTCTTATCATTATAGACTTACAAAATGATTATTATCCAAATGGAAAATTTCCATTATTTAATATGAATTCTGTTGGTAAAAGCAGCATGGAAGTTTTAGCTGCCGCACGGCAACATCATATTCCAGTCATCCATATACAACATCAGTTTCCCATGAAGGATGCACCCTTTTTTGTTCAGCATACTGAAGGGGTGAAAATTAATAAGGATGTAAAACCATTGGATAATGAAATATGTATTACAAAAAATTATCCTAACGCTTTCAAGGGAACGGAATTGAAGTCCGTTCTTGATAGACATAATTATAAAAATCTTATCGTTATAGGTGCCATGTCCCAAATGTGCGTTGATGCGACAGTCAGGACAGCCTTAGATTATGGATATCAGGTGACATTGATCCCTGATTGTATTGCGTCAAAAGAAATAACCTTTAACGATGTTGAAGTGCCTGCGCCAAAGGTTCATGCTGCAATGTTATGGATATTATCTTTTGCTGGTGCCAAAATAATGCCCAAAGATGAATTTTTGGCACATCTATCTTAAATGAAAATGAATTACGATATATTATTATGTTTGACCGTTATCTAAATACGATTGAAACAGTGATGGCTAATAATCATGCTGTTTTTATGGGAACATCTCAAGCAGTAACTTTGCTCTATCTGGATTATAAAATTTCATCAAAACAATTTAAAATTGCTTTGGAAAATTACATAAATAAAAATCCATTACTGCAACAAAAACTGGTCATTCAGAATAAAAAATGGTGTTTGCAGAAAAATTCTCATCCCGTTTCTAATTTTGAAGTTTATAGATACGAGGACAGAATTAAAGATTTTGATTTGATTCTTGAAAAAGAAGTTAATAACATTCTTGATTATAATCAAGTTTTATCAAAACTGAAAATTATCTATCCTGTCCAGAATAAAGGTTGCATAATTATCCTTACTCAACATCATGCAATCATGGATACCTATTCAGCAAAAAAAATTCTTAAAGATTTAATAGATTCAATTTCTATTGACGAAGAAGAAAAATATTATGAGCATTTTCCTGTATGGAAATATTTCAATGCAAAAGAGGTGGCCGATTGCGATATCCGTCAAGTTCATAAACCTGACAATGATTTTTCACAGGCTTTGAAAATCTTTGATAATCCCTTGCCTCTAAAATGGACCGCTGTTGATACATGGATCATTAACCCATCGCTCTTATCATCCATGGAATATTATGCGAAGAAATTGGATTGTAGACTTAATTCCCTTTTGACTGTCATTTATTCAATTGCTGTAATGAAACTTTTAAATATTAATAACATTAATACTTATAGTGCAGTAACCTACCGTAAAAATAACGATTTGATGAATCAATTGGGTTGTTTATTGGATGTTGTGAATATCAATGTAAAAATCTGGGATATTGATGATTCAGTCAGGAGATTTGAAAGGGAAATAAGTTATATTAAGAAACACTTATCCAAGGAACTGGAAACAACCAGCCAGATTCTTGCGGATGCAAAAAAACAAAAGCTGTCTTTTCAAAAGGCTGTAAGATTGTGCGAAGGATTGGGATTCACCAATAGTGGTAGAACAGATACCTTAAAGTTTGAAAATGATATAAATGTTCTTGCCTATCGGTCCGTTGCCAATCGCACATCTGGTGCATTGTTATTTACGTATCATATGTCATTTCATAAGGGAAGTTTGATAACAAGTGTTTTAACATCGCAATTGTTACTGGATAAAAAATCCATTCAGTTATTTATTCAAAATATCAATAAATACATTAAAATAATTGATCAGAGAGTGAAGTTGATGAAAGCTCAGGATTAAATCTATCTTGAACGGATTTTATATTTGTTTCGATAATCTCTTGGGGTGAGACAGGTGATCCTAATAAAATTTTTTCTGAACGAACTTGAATTAGCATAACCAAGATTCCATGAAATTTGTTCAATAGGCATATCGGTTGTTTCAAGAAGGCCTTTGGCATATTCAATGCAAAAATTCTGTATGTAATTTTTTGGAAGCAGTTTGGTGGCTTTTTTAAAACGTCTTAAGAAAGTTCGTTCTTCAAGCCCCGATTGAATAACAAGATTTTTGACGTTTATATCATGAATATCTGCATTCATGAGCCAATATTGCGCCTTAAGGATAGCTGTATCATTATGATCCAGTTTTGGAAAAAAAGACATATATTGATTTTGAAGATCTCTTGGTGGATCAACATTCATGAATTGAGTCGTTTTTAGCATTATATGATGGCCAAAAAATTTTTCTACAATATATAATCCAATATCGACCCAGGACATGATTCCACCACTAGTGATAAGAGTTTCGTTATCAACCAGAAGTTTGCTTTTATTTACAATGATTTTTGGAAATTTTTTTTTAAGGGTATCAGCATATAACCAATGGGTTGTGGCTTCCTTTCCATTCAACAATCCCGTTTCAGCTAGAATAAATGTTCCAACACAGATTGCCGCAATTATGGATTGTTGAGAATGATGATGTCTAATAAAATTAATTATTTCGCCAATATTATCCGGTGTATGGATTCCGCTCATACAGGGAGGAATAATGATCACGTCTTGTTTGGCTAGAAAATTTGTAAAATCGTGATCGTTGGAAATTACCTTGACCTGAATTTTTTTAAATGAGTTACACGCATATTCTGCCAGATTAAATAAATCAATCAAACCGTTGATAGCTGTCTGTTGATGATCTGAATAGGAAATAATTACAATTTTTAAGTTAAATTGATTCGTCATCATGGATTAAAACCAAATTTGTAGGGTATCAATTACCCTACAAAATAAATTATTGATTTAAAAGTGGTTTTAAAAAAACGCCTGTATAACTATTTGGTGACTTGGCAATTTGTTCTGGTGTTCCTGTTGCCACGATTTCACCACCGCCACTTCCACCTTCAGGTCCGAGATCAATAACCCAATCAGCGGTTTTGATAACCTCCAAATTATGTTCGATAACAATAATGGTATTTCCCTGATCAACCAGTGTATGTAAAACCTCCAGTAATTTACGTACATCTTCCGTATGTAGTCCTGTTGTGGGTTCATCAAGAATGTATAGGGTTCTTCCCGTTGCCCGTCTTGCCAGTTCCTTGGAAAGTTTGATACGCTGTGCCTCTCCTCCTGAAAGGGTGGTGGCCTGTTGTCCAAGATGAATGTAGCCAAGTCCAACCTGTTTTAGTATGTTTAGACGATCGTAAATTCTGGGAGCGGATGAAAATAATGGTATGGCTTCATCTACTGAAAGATTTAGGATATCGGCAATGGAGTGGCTCTTGAATTTGATTTCCAACGTTTCCCGATTGTATCTTGCTCCTTTACAGGTATCACAGGTAACGAACATATCTGGAAGAAAATGCATTTCAATTTTTATGACCCCATCTCCTTGACAGGCTTCACATCGTCCGCCCTTTACATTAAAGGAAAAGCGTCCTGGCTTGTAACCTCGTGCACGACTTTCCGGAAGCTCTGCAAACCATTCTCTAATTGGTGTGAATAAATCTGTATAGGTTGCCGGGTTGGAACGGGGGGTGCGTCCAATGGGGGATTGGTCTATGTCAATGATTTTATCAAGTAGTGGAATATTCTTGATGGATTTATATGGAGAGGGTACAGCATTCGAACCCATCAATTGTCTGGAAAGGGCTTTATAAAGCGTATCAATGATCAGGGTGGATTTTCCACCCCCCGAAACACCTGTTACGGCGATAAAGGTTCCAAGGGGAAAATCAACAGTAACATTTTTTAAATTGTTACCTGTTGCGTTACACAGTGTTAATATTTGTTTTTTATTCATTTTCCTTCTTTTTTTGGGAATGGCAATGAATTTTCGGCCACTCAGATAATCGCCGGTAAGGCTGTCCGGATTTTTTTCCACTTCCTTGGGTGTACCCATGGCAACGACATGTCCCCCCATGATGCCAGCCCCGGGTCCCATATCAATAAGATAGTCAGAAGCCTTGATCGTGTCTTCGTCATGCTCAACAACGATCAAGGTGTTTCCAAGGTTTTTTAAACGATCAAGAGTGCCGAGCAACCGTTCATTATCCCGCTGATGTAATCCGATTGACGGTTCATCCAGAACGTATAAAACCCCTGTCAGTCCAGATCCAATTTGACTGGCCAGACGAATGCGCTGGCTTTCACCTCCAGATAGTGTGGCTGAACCTCTGGATAATGTAAGATAATCAAGACCGACATCATTGAGAAATTTCAAGCGATCAATAATTTCTCGCAGAATTCGATGGGCAATTTCTGCTTTTTGAGGGGATAGAGTTTCTTCAACACTGGAAAACCATTTTAATGCTTGATGGATGGGATAATCTGCAATTTCTGCAATGTTTTTATTGTTTATTTTGACACATAAAGCTTCGGGTTTAAGTCGGGCGCCATGACAAGCGTGACAAGGATAATCCGCCCGAAAGCGATTGAGATCTTCCCTAATGATATGACTGTCAGTTGAATGATAGCGTTTATCAAGATTTTTGATCACCCCTTCAAAAGGTTGAGTTACAGTATAGGATTTTTTTTCATCATGATAGTGAATCGGAATTTTTTCATCTGTACCATATAGAATGGCATGTTGAATTTTTCCAGGAATTTTTTCCCATGGCGTGTTGATTTTAAAATGAAAATGTTCGGCTAGACTTGCCAAAGTTTGTTGATAATAGGGCAGTGAAGTATTTTTCCATGCTGAAATAGCCCCTTGTTCCAGTGAAAGTGCAGGATTGGGAATGATCAGGTCTGGGTCGAAAAAGCTTTCAGTCCCGATACCGTCACATACTGGACATGCACCTTGGGGTGCATTGAAGGAAAAAAGTCTTGGTTCAATTTCTTCAAGAGTAAATCCGCTTTCAGGACAAGAATAACGTGATGAAAAGCTTAAATGAATTGATTTTCTTTTTTCATCTTTACGTAAGATCTCCTCCACTTGTGCAAGACCATCGGAAAGGGATAAGGCTATTTCAAAACTATCTGCCAATCGATTTTCTATATCCTGTTTAACGATAATGCGATCAACAACTACCTCGATCGTATGTTTAAGTTTACGATTCAATTCCGGCGCTTCTGAAATGTCATATAGTTTCCCGTCAATTTTAACCCGTGTAAAACCCTTGCGTTGAAGTTCCGCAAGCTCTTTTCTGTATTCCCCTTTACGACTTCGTACAATGGGGGATAACAACATCAATCGGGTGCCTTCGGACAATTCCATCACTCGATCAACCATCTGGCTGACGGTTTGTGCTTCAATTGGTAATCCCGTAATCGGTGAAAAAGGGGTTCCTGCGCGTGCCCATAACAGGCGCATATAATCATGAATTTCAGTAATGGTGCCAACTGTTGAACGTGGATTGCGGGATGTTGTTTTTTGTTCGATTGATATCGCGGGAGACAGCCCCTCAATGGATTCAACATCGGGTTTCCCCATTAATTCCAAAAACTGGCGTGCATAGGCTGAAAGGCTTTCAACATAACGTCTTTGTCCTTCCGCATATATAGTGTCAAAAGCTAAAGAGGATTTTCCCGATCCGGAAAGGCCCGTGATAACCGTCATCTTGTTTCTGGGAATATCAACATCAATATTATGTAAATTGTGGACTTTTGCTCCACGCACTTTAATATGGGTAAGCGCAGTCGGTGATTTATTTTTCATGATATGATTGTTATATGGTTTTGTATCTTGTGATTACTGTTTTAAAAAAATTACAGGATGGTATAGAAAGAATATAATTCTTTTAAAGATGGAAAAAAAGTAAAGATATAGCATTTTTTACTATAAAGAAATGAGGATAAAATGGCAGGAAGTGTTAATAAGGTGATTTTGGTTGGAAATCTTGGACGAGACCCTGAAGTTAGAAGTGCGCAAACAGGTGCTAAGATAGTTACTCTCGCAATTGCCACAAGTGATACATGGAACGATCGTCAGACTGGTGAACGTAAGGATCTGACAGAATGGCATAGAGTGGTAATTTTTAATGAGCGTCTTGCTGATGTTGCAGAAAAATATTTACGTAAGGGTCGCAAGGTTTTTATTGAGGGTATATTGAGAACCCGGAAATGGACTGATCAGCAAGGTGTTGAACGGTATAGCACAGATGTGGTTGTTGACCGATTTAGAGGAGAACTGGTTTTATTGGATAGCGCGCGAAGTGGTGGAGATTCAATGGATAATTATGGTTCGGAATCTTCATTTACACCACCACCTGCTGCGGCCCGTCCAGCCAGTAATGCGTCATCTGGTAATAGATCCAATTCCAGTTGGGATGCTTCCATGCCTGGTAATAATGATTTGGATGATGAAATTCCCTTCTAAGTCTATCGATGAAGTTTTGATCACTGGAATATTATTGATGTCATTGGTTTGATAATAACTTGTATATTTTTAGTGATCCGCACTCTAACTAAATATAAACAGAATGTTATAAAAAAAGATACGATCTTATTATCGTGACGTGATAATATTAGATCTAAATAGTAAATCCTTTTGTATTTTTGTTTTTAGCAAGCTTTTGATCATAAAATTATTTATTTTCTTTCCACTATAAAACTTATAAGTTTTACTCTATATTATAGGGATATTATTATTTAAGGGTTATTTTGCAAAGATCATAAGACATTCTTACGTTGTAACCTGATTTAAAGTTATTTGTTTGTAGATTAGTTTATAATTAATTAAATGATGGATCTGCCTTGACCGATTTACCAGAAAATACTTCATCCTTTTCAACCGATATTACCCCTGTTACCGTTGAAGAGGAAATGCAAACCTCTTATCTGGCGTATGCCATGTCTGTAATTGTCAGTCGTGCTTTGCCGGATGTCAGAGATGGGTTGAAACCCGTTCATCGTCGAATTTTATATTCAATGTTTGAAAGTGGTTTGACCCCTGATAAACCTTATCGTAAATCTGCCCGTGCTGTTGGGGATGTGATGAGCAAATATCATCCGCATGGGGACTCATCAATTTATGATGCCATGGTAAGAATGGCACAGCGTTGGTCTATGCGGGTAGGTCTGGTTGACGGTCAGGGGAATTTCGGGTCTGTTGATGGCGACTCTCCAGCAGCTATGCGTTATACAGAGGCACGTCTGGGGAAACCTGCCATATTTTTATTGGAAGACATAAATCAGGATACAGTTGATTTTCAGCCAAATTATGATGAAAGCGAGCAGGAACCTGTTATCTTGCCCGCAGCCTATCCAAATCTCTTAATAAACGGTGCCTCGGGTATTGCGGTGGGAATGGCGACGAATATACCGCCTCACAACCCTGGAGAAATTATCGATGCTACCTTGGCATTAATTGCCAATCCAGACATGGATCTTGCACAATTAATGCAAATTGTACCTGGTCCAGATTTTTCCACTGGCGGTATCATTCTTGGACGTTCAGGTATTCGTAATGCATTTGAAACGGGACGTGGATCAATACTGGTGCGGGGACGTGCCAGTATCGAGGAAATTCGCAAGGACAGGCAGGCCATTATTATCACCGAGATTCCCTTTCAGGTAAACAAAGCGACTTTACAAGAGAAAATTGCGGAGCTTGTACGTAATAAGCAGATTGAAGGTATCTCCGATATCCGTGATGAAAGTGATCGTTCTGGTATGCGGGTGGTCATTGAAATCAAACGTGATGCTACCGCGGAGGTGGTCTTAAATCAATTATACCGCTTTACCCAGCTACAGACGACTTTTGGTGTGAATATGCTTGCATTAACCAATGGAAAACCTCAGTTGCTGGGATTGAAAGATGCGTTAAATGCCTTTATCTCCTTCCGTGAGGAGGTGATTTTGCGTCGGGCGCGATTTGAATTAAGAAAATCTAGGGATCGGGCGCATCTATTGTTGGGTCTGGTTATCGCGGTTGCTAATATAGATGAAGTTATCGCTTTAATCCGCTCGGCTCCGGATACGGTAACAGCTCGTGATCAATTATTGAATCGGTCCTGGCCTGCGGAAGATATCCAAAGTCTTTTAAATCTTATCCAAGATGAAGGTAATACATTAAAAGACGGAAGGGTTTATCTCAGTGAAGTGCAGGTTCGCGGTATTCTTGAGTTGAGATTGCAACGGTTAACCGGTTTGGAACGTGAAAAAATTCAAAGTGAACTAATGGAAGTTTCAAAACGGATTGAGGAATTGCTAGAAATTATTGCGAGTCATTTGCGTCGTATGGAAATTATGCGTGATGAACTTGTTCGTGTAAGATCTGCAATTGCCTGTGAAAGAATGACCGATATTGTCGATTATGAAGGCGACCAAACTGATGAAAGCCTGATTGAACCAGGACAGATGGTTGTAACCATAACACGTGATGGATTTATCAAGCGTACCCCACTGGACACTTTTCGTTCTCAAAATCGTGGGGGTCGTGGCAGAACTGGGGCCGGAAGACGTGGAGATGATATAATTACACGATCCTTTAACGCGCATACACATCAATGGGTAATATTTTTCTCTTCTGGAGGAAAGGCGTACCGTGCAAAAGTTTGGCATTTACCAGAAGCCAGCCCAACGTCAAAAGGTAGAGCATTAGTCAATTTATTGCCTGATTTAGGAAATGATGAGGTGACAACAGTATTACCTTTGCCTCAGGATGAGGAATTGTGGTCAGACTTGCATCTTGTGTTCGCCACCTCATCCGGAAACGTCAGGCGTAATCGCCTGAGTGATTTTGGAAATATACGTTCTTCCGGTTTGATTGCCATGAAACTAGATGAACATGAACGGCTTATAGGGGTTGCTACCTGTCAGGAAGGTCAGGATGTTCTTTTGGCCACCAATAAAGGTCGGGCTATACGTTTCCAGATTACCGATAGTTCTTTGCGCGTTTTTTCCGGACGTGGAAGTACCGGTGTTCGTGGTATCAAATTGGCTGATAATGATGAGGTTATTTCCTTAACTGTCTTAAATCATGTTAATATTTTAACTTCTGAACGACTTGATTATTTACGTTACAGTAATGCGAAACGACGTGCGGAAAATGCCGAAACCAGTGATGATGAAACGATTGTTGAAAGTGAAGATCCATTTGAGGACGAAGTTGAAAATAATGAATCTGCTGTAGAGTTGACAACAGGACGCTTAAGCGAGCTACAACGGTCTGAGGAAATTCTTCTGACGGTAACCAATGCCGGTTTTGGTAAACGGACTTCCGCTTATGAATATCGAGTAAGTGGTCGAGGCGGATTGGGTATTGCTAATATAAATCTGACGGGCAAGAACGGGGATGCCGTTGTTGCAACATTTGCGGTGTGGGAAAATACAGATGTAATGATGGTGACGGACAAGGGACGTTTGATTCGCGTGCCAGTTAACCAGATACGGATTACATCAAGAACAGGAATGGGGGTAACTTTATTCCGTATTGATGAAGGGGAAACGGTCAGTAGTGTTTTTCCTGTGATTGATAATTCTGATGACAGTGATGAAAATCAGACAGACACCGATTCAGCCTTATCAGAAGATAAGGATGAATAGGGAATGCCGAGAATAGGATTTTATCCAGGCACATTTGATCCTATAACGAATGGTCATATTGATATTATTAAAAGGGCCGTTCGTATTGTGGACAAATTAATCATAGGGGTCGCTTTAAATGCAAATAAGCAGCCCTTATGGTCTTTGGAAGAGCGTGTGACATGTATTCATGAAGCCCTGATTGAGGAATTTGGTGAAGTCTGCAAAATCTTAAACCATAGCGGATGCGATATTGATGTTATCGGCTTTGACAATCTTCTAGTTGATTGTGCAAAAAAATATAATGCGCAAATTCTTATACGCGGTTTAAGACAGGCAACAGATTTTGATTTTGAATTCCAGATGTGTTTAATGAATCAATGTTTGGATCCAAACATCGAAACGATTTTTTTAGTTGCCACTGAACAAAATCGGAGTATAGCTTCAAGATTTGTAAAAGAAGTGGCTTTGTTGGGCGGGGATATATCATCCTTTGTTCCAAAATCTACTTATAACAGGTTTCAGAAGATGTTCTTGAAATCGTGAAATAACAAATTATTCATGTAAATAAAGTGAAAAAATAATGGAAAATGATAAAAAACTATCAGCAGATACAATTCATATGAAATTGAAGGATGGAACGGTCATTATAAAATTGCGTCAAGATCTTGCACCATTGGCAGCGGAACGTTTGGTCGCGTTGACGGAAAGTGGATTTTACGATAATACCCCTTTCCATCGTGTTATAGAGGGTTTTATGGCTCAGGGAGGCGATCCAAGTGGTACAGGTACCAAAGGGAGTGACTTGCCAGATTTGCCCGCTGAATTCACAAAAAAAGAGGGTTTTCGTCGTGGTACAATAGGCATGGCACGTACAATGGATCCAAACAGTGCCAACAGTCAGTTTTTTATTATGTTTGAAGAGGCACCGCACTTGAATGGTCAATATACCATTGTTGGCGAAGTTATCGAGGGAATGGAATATGTAGATCAGATTAAAAGGGGAACCGGGGCAAATGGTATGGTTCAGGATCCGGACCGTATTGTTCGAATGGTTACAGTTTCATAACTAAATTTTTTAAAGAAAATGAAAAATAGTGGTTGACTTCTTTGCGAATAACCACTATTTCAATGCTCACACCGCAAGAAAACAGCGGACTTTCTAAGAGCCGGTAGCTCAGTTGGTAGAGCATTCGACTTTTAATCGAATGGTCGAGGGTTCGAATCCCTCCCGGCTCACCATCAAAGAATGATGGATATCAAATCCCCTTATAATTCAGTATTTTAAACGTATGTAAATATAATACAAATATATGTTTATGACGTTGTCAATATTTTCACAACAATTTTAAAAAATATTTTAAATTAATTTTTTTAACATAGATAAATAGATAATTTCTTTAATATGGTATAATTTTTTGTATTATATTATTTTCCTTTTGAAAAAAGAAATAATAGTTAAAAAAGTATATTTTTTCTAGTTTTTGTAAGGCTTAATGCATCCAGATTTGTAAAGTTTGGATTGATCTGCCTCTTGCAGTATGATAAATTGGTAACAATTATTTGATAGTGCTTCAGTCGAGTTCTTTGTTCTTTCTTGAGGCACATATTAAAAAAATTGATAGCAAAAGTATTGGATATAATTTTTGCAAATAAATAGTTAAATCATTATCAGGAGAAATTCATTGGTATACACTGTTGGTCAATATCTTGCCACACGGCTTGCCCAACTTGGGTTAAACCATGTTTTTGCAGTAGCGGGTGATTATAACCTTATACTATTAGATGAACTGGAAAAAGTTTCAGAATTAAAACAGGTTTATTGCAGCAATGAGCTTAATTGTGGATTTGCAGCCGAAGGGTATGCTCGTTCACGTGGACTGGGAGCTGCCGTTGTAACTTTTAGTGTTGGTGCATTTAGTGCATTTAACGCTGTTGGGGGTGCTGCAGCTGAGAATTTGCCTTTAATCTTGATTTCTGGTGCACCTAATAACAATGATTATGGCAGCGGACACATTTTACACCATACAACGGGTCATTATGACTATTCATATCAGCTTGAAATGGCCAAATATATCACGGTTGCGGCTGTCTCAATAACACATGCCGATACAGCGCCAGCCTTGATTGACCATGCAATTCGTCAGGCTTTATATCATCAGAAACCTGTATATATCGAATTATCTTGTAATATTGTTAATTTGCCTTGTGCAAGACCGGGACCAATCACCAGTCTGACCTATGAGAAAAGTAGTGATGTTGATTCATTGGAGGCTGCAGCAAAAGCTTGTCTGGAAAAAATCAACAATGCCAAAAATCCTGTTATTGTAGTTGGCAATAAAACACGTGCTGCAGCTGCAGAAAAAGAAGTGATTGCATTGGCCAAACATTTAGGATGTCCTGTGGCCACTATGGCGCATGCGAAAAGTTTCTTCCCTGAGGAAGATCCTCATTATATTGGAACTTTCTGGGGTGAAATCAGTTCACCTGGTGTCGAGGAATATGTTAAGAATTCCGATTGTCGTATTTATGTTGGCGCGGTATTCAACGATTATTCAACGGTTGGATGGACTTCCCATTTATACGATGAGGATAAGGATATTCTATTTTCTCCGCATCATTTACGTGCAGCAAAAACAGAATTCAGCGGTTTCAAACTAAAAAACATTCTAAAACACATCATACCTCTTATCAAAAAGAATTCAACTGCATTGGAAGCTTTCAAGGCTAAGCATCATGCTGAAAAAGCTGCTGTCGTTGCAGAAGGTAATGCACCTTTAACAACAGTTGAACTAACCCGTCAAATTCAAGGAATTATTGACAATAATACAACGATTTTCCTTGAAACAGGGGATTCATGGTTCCATGGTATGCATTACAAGCTTCCTAATGGAGCTCGTGTTGAATCAGAAATGCAATGGGGACATATTGGCTGGTCTGTTCCGGCAATTTTTGGTTATGCAGTCAGTGCCCCTGAACGTCGAAACATTGTGATGGTCGGTGATGGTTCATTTCAATTGACAGCTCAAGAAGTTGCTCAAATGATTCGTCATAATTTGAACGTCATTATTATCTTGATCAATAACCAGGGTTATACGATTGAGGTCAAAATTCATGACGGTCCTTACAATCGTGTTAAAAATTGGGATTACGCGAATATCATCAACACGTTTAATGCCGAAGATGGTCATGGACTTGGTTTGAAAGCTAAAAATGGCGCAGAATTGGCTGATGCGATGAAAACAGCGCTTAATCATAAACAAGGTCCGGTTTTAATCGAGGTTGCTATTGATCCTCAAGATTGTTCTCCTGATCTTGTTGTTTGGGGCAAGAAAGTTGCCAAGGCGAATTCAAGACCACCACGTGAAAAAAAATAAAATCATCAAATAATTTAGTATAAAACCTTTTCATGATTGTTTAATGAAAAGGTTTTCTTGTTTAGATATTTACCTAAAAAGTTCGTCCACAGGCTTGTTAAGATAGACCGGTAAAACCTCCTGTGGGGTTCCATCCATTTTCAAAAATCCCTGTTCCAACCATATGATCCGATTGCACCATTTTATAAGAATTTGCGGCGAATGAGTTGAAATAATTAAAATTTGTGATTTTTTTACGATATTTTCCAATCTGTGCGTGGCTTTGAGCATAAATCCTTCATCACCTGTCATGAACCATTCGTCCATTAATAGGATTTGTGGATCAATTGCAGTGATGAGACCAAAACCCAATCGCAAATTCATGCCAGAACTGTAGGTTTTTACCGGTAAGTCAATGTAGGGTCCTAATTCAGAGAATTCAATGACCTTTTCTTCGATTTCATTCATCTGCTTACGGGGAACACCATCAATATAACATCTTAATCGTATATTTTCTCTTCCTGTTAATTCAGGATTCATTCCAACTGATGGATCTAATAATGAGCTAATATGACCTTCAATACGAAGATGACCGCTTACCGGTTCATAAATTCCTGACATCGTACGTAAAAGAGTTGTTTTTCCGGCACCATTTGTACCGATCAAACCTACTCTTTCTCCACCCTTAATGCTAAAGCTTATATCGCGTAAGCTTTGAACATAAATTTTTCTATGTTTGTCTTCGCTAAGACGTCCAGAAAGGAAAATATTGGTGATTTTTCGTAAATTACGCATATTTTCATGATATAAAGGAAAAGATATATAAAGATTTTTTACGGTAATACTGGGCATGATATCTAAATCCAGTAGGGAATGCGAAAACGTGTTTTACTGAAAATGAAAATTGCGGTTACCCATAATATCAGGCTGTAAACAATCGCAGCAAACCAGATAGATGAAGACACATATTCTCCAAGAATGGGTGCGCGCACAATTTCAAACAGAGGGTAAAGTGGATCCAGAAGCATATAGTTTTTGTTGAAATGAATGAAATTAATCTTCCAGATAATGGGAGTTATAAAAAACAAAGCTTGCATTATACTGGCTATAATAGGTGGAACATCTTTGAATCTGGTGCCTAGAATACCGATCAATAAACAAATAGCCAAACTATCCAGTGTCCATAATATACCAGAGGGAATTAAAAGATATAGGGTATAGGGCACGACCTTTAGAATGCAGAAGACAATTACAATGACTAATAGGTTATGGATAAGGATTAGGAAATTACTGATGATACTTCGCCATGCATATACGCTGTAGGGTAGACGTGTGGATAAAATCAATTTCTCAGAATTGGTAAATATTGTGCAGCTATCAATTGTTAAAGTGCTTATAAAAGTCCATAAAACCACGGAAAGGGAAACATAGGGAAGATATTCATGAATATTAATGTGTAAAAGATATGCATAAAGAAAACCAATAGTCGCAATTTTGCTTCCCATTATAATGGTGATCCAAAAAGGTCCCAGAATTGATCCCCGATAGCGTAATTTAATATCTGTCCAACCCAATTTACAATTTAACCTCCATTTCATAAATCCTTCCAGAATATCCAACACGGCAAGTTTGATATTTTGTGAAAACTTTACAGGGCCAAGATCAAGGATCGGTTCTTTTGGTAAAATCTGATTATTATTTGACATTGCAAAGTCCGTATATTCATTGGCGATTAAATAATAAATAAAATTAAAATATAGTGTTTAAAATTGCTTTTCAAACAAAAAAACAGCATTGATCGTCTTCAAAATAATTGCATCAATACTTTATAATACTTTTTATTTATGAATATATTTAATGATTATTTATAATAATTGTTAATATTGTAACAATAATAAT
>NZ_JAXOQA010000045.1:0-14661 GCF_047307945.1 Commensalibacter sp. A3DC
GTGTAAGTCAAAAAATAATAATTAAGTTTATTAATTCATTGTAAATAGCGAAATAAACTTGAATATTTGTTTAAAAAATCGAAAATATTAATTTTTCTAGAGATTTATCTCTAGAATTTATCACTTAATAACCAATATAAACCAATAAAAATATTTATACTTAATAATAAGCATGATTTTTAAAGTGGGAATTTTTTTTAATGAGAACTGATAATAAAGAAGAAAAATTTTCGAATATAACTGATATAGATGCTGTTAAAAGGGCGTTGGAAAGTATAGGGGATTCTACAAATAAAAAGACAGTGAAAGAAAAAGGAAATGATAATTTTCCTAAAAGACGGTTTATTAGGGATCAAGGAGTAATTGTTAAAAAACAGAATTTAGAAAAATTTTCTAGAAAAACATATTTTCAAGATTTTTCTGTTGATGATAAACTGTCAAAATATAATCGAAAATTATCGATAACAAATGAAAAAGATGAAAATAGTTTCAAAACCATTCTTAAACATATTGAAATGCTTGTCGAGAAAATGGCATTGATGCAAAAACAAGTCGAGAATTTGGAAAAATTGAATATTCAACTTTCAGAACAATTCAAGAGTGTGACATCCAGTTTTAATAAACCAAATGAAATTGAGACTGTTGAGATTATGGAAGATGATGATATTGTTGATGAATTGGGACAAAAACCGGTCAAATGGTGGATTAGAAAGCTTGACTAATGTCCAAACTTATTGTTAAACGTTATGAAAATTTATGGAAAGGACATTTTAAACTTGATAGAGCAGAAGCTGTTCAGAAATATTCGGATGGTAATGAAAAGTCTATCAAGCGTGAAATATTAAGAGTAAATGACAGTGTTGCGGTTTTATTATTTCGTCATGATAATGGAAACATTATTTTAACTTCACAATGGCGGGCACCTGTTCTTGCAAGAGGTGACGATAATAATCCGGTTATAGAAGTATGTGCAGGCAACATAGATTTATCAGATTATGATCCCTTAAAAAAAAATCCATTGGAAGCGGCTTATCAAGCTGCTTATCGAGAGGCAAAAGAAGAGACAGGTTGGCATATAAATCAGTTGTACCATTTATTTGCCTTGTATAGTTCGCCAGGAATCACAACAGAAAAATTATATTATTTTATCGCTTCCGTGGATAAGCAAGATCAAAAGGGTGGTGGATTACGACAGGAAGGCGAAAATATTGAAATATTGGAAATGAAATTGACGTTGGCCTTTGAATGGATCAAAGAAAATAAAATTGTTGATTTGAAAACGGTATTTTTGTTACAGTATTTCGGTAATAATATTAATCTATTTATGTAAGACCAAATATTTAGATGTAATTCAAATAATTTTTTGGCTGAAAAATCAATATAATCATATCAGTCTGCATCATGTTTTGTAGAAAAAAAGTCGTGCAGACGAAATATTTTTATATTTACCTATCTATACGGTTATATTGTTTTTAATTGTAATTAGTGTTGATTTTAACTAGTATTTACTCGTTTATAAATTTAAAACGTGTAAAGATAATTTGTAACAGAAGAATAAGGAATAAGTCGTGGTATTTCGTCGGGATCTTTTGCGTACTACAGCAGGAGCCTCCTTGGTTGGAATAGTTGGTGGAATAACAAATATTTCCCCAGTATCTCTTGCAAAAGCAGATGAACATAATTCTGTGGATCAGGGAAAACCATTTGATCAAACTACGGTAAGACAATTGGCAAAATCAATGGCGCAACGTGCGTATAAGGCACCTGATGATCATTTGCCAGATGTGATTGACAAACTAGATTTTGATGGATTTAGGGGAATTGAATTCCGCCATGAAAGAGCTTTATGGAATAATGAAAATTTAAATTTTGCTATTGAATTCTTTCCGAGAGGTTTTTTATATCGACCACGTATAGATATTTACGAGGTAATTGATGGGGTTTCCAAGCCTGTTCAATATCATTCTGACATGTTTTCCTATGCGGATCCTAAACACAAAATTGATCAGGATTTAGGATTTTCTGGCCTGAAATTGATGACCAAACTCAATCAATCGGAAACGATGGAAGAATTTGCAGTATTTTTAGGTGCATCCTATTTCAGGGCGATAGCCAAAGGTCAACAATATGGTTTGTCTGCGCGTGGTTTTGCTAAGGGAACCGCGGATCCACAAGGAGAGGAATTTCCTCTATTTCGGGCGTTCTGGATTGTCAAGCCTAAACACGGCATTGAATCGTTGGTTATATATGCATTGCTGGACAGCCCTTCATTAACCGGGGCATATTGCTTTACAATTCGCCCAGGTAACATGACAATATTCGATGTTGAAACCCATATCTATCCCCGTAAATTAATTTCTAATGGCGGAATTGCCCCTCTGACTGGTATGTTTTATTTTGATGCCAATGATCGTAATCATATTGATGATTGGCGTCCTGCCGCCCATGACAGTGAGGGTCTTCTTATATGGACGGGTACAGGACAACAAATATGGAGACCTTTAACCAATCCCGTTGATTTACAATATTCTGTTTTTGTTGATAACGCGTTAAAGGGTTTTGGCCTAATTCAACGTAAACATGCCTTTAGCCAGTATGAAGATCTGTCTTTGCATTATGAATTAAGACCAACCGCTTGGGTTGAACCCGTGGGTGAATGGCAAGCGGGTAGTGTCAATTTGGTGGAAATACCTTCCCCCAGTGAAGTCAATGATAATATTGTGGCATTCTGGCGCCCCAAAGAAGTTTTTAGAGAAGGAAAAGAATATTCCTTTACTTACCGTTTATATTGGGGATGGGATAATCCATGGACAACATCTTTATCTCGTATTGCTGCAACCAGAATAGGGGCAGTTGTTGATAAACCGGATGTAAGATTTATTTGTATAGATTTTTTTGATGGTCCATTGAACGGCTATTCATCGGATAAACAATTGCATGTCAATGTATCCTCTTCCACGGGTCAAATTAGCAATATAAGCATGTATTCAGATACAAATTTGCATAAATGGAGAACGACTTTTGAGTTCGATCCTAAAGGAGCTAAAATGGCTGAATTGAAATGTGTTTTAATGGATGGGGATCAACCAATTTCCGAACAATGGACCTATCGTTGGACACCGTAACATATTTGTGAAATTTATTGTTTAATAACCCAAGCATGAAAAGCTTGGGATTTTTTTAGGTAGGTATAAGAAACGGTTATTATTTTCAAAAATCATTTATCCATGTATGAGTAAATTGATTTTATAATCAACTTCTTGGATGCATTTGTTTCCAGTCTATTGAAATATTTATATTTGTAAGTTAGGCTTCGGGTATTTTAAATAGGAGAAAAAAATACTTATGGTTGAATTAAAGGTCAATAATCATTGTCATCTGCAAAATGATTTGAATGAAATCAAATTTCAGGACTTAACAGCTGACAAATTTGAATTTGCTGCCCTTCCTCCAGAATCTCCTATTGAAATGCCTGTGCAAAATTTATTTTCAAGGCCAAATATTCATAATCGATCTAAAAGAATGAAAACTGAACCAAAGACAATTTTCTTTAGAAGATTGTTTGTTTTTTTATTATCTTTTTTATTAACGGCGTACGCCTCCTACGAAATGAATCTAGTGTTTAACAGCACAGGCATGAATTCCCTTGGCGTTATTATTCTGATTATTTTTACAGTATTGTTTTTATGGATTGCCTTTTCTTTTGTTTCATCACTTGGAGGATTTTTTGAGCAATTGAAACAAAAGGGAGGTCTTTCGCTAAATATCGATCCCAAAGCACAAATTCCTAATTTGCGTAATAAGACAGCAGTGCTAATGCCTACCTACAACGAGGATCCACATCGTGTTTTGGCTGGTTTGAAAGCAATCTTTAACAGTCTTCAAGCGACTGGTCAGGGTGATCACTTTGATTATTTCATTTTATCGGACACTACCGATCCGGATGTATGGGTTGAGGAAGAGGCAACTTATTTACGCCTGATTGAAGAAACAAAGGGTCTAAATAAGATTTTTTATCGACGCCGTTTTGAAAATACCGATCGTAAGGCTGGAAATTTGGGGGAATGGGTTCGACGTTTTGGTGGGGCCTATGAACATATGTTGACTCTTGATGCGGATAGCCTGATGGAAGGGGACACGATAGTAAGAATCTGTGCGGCCATGGAAGAAAACCCAGAAGTTGGATTGATTCAAACTTTACCGGTTATTGTCAATGGCACAACGTTGTTTGCGCGGTTGCAACAATTTGCCGGACGGGTTTATGGTCCTACTATCGCTTATGGTTTAGCATGGTGGCACGGGTCAGAAAGTAATTATTGGGGACATAATGCAATCATACGGATCAAGGCTTTTGCCGAGCAGGCTGGATTGCCCCATCTTCCGGCAGTGAGAAAACCTTTTGGTGGCATGATCATGAGTCATGATTTTGTTGAGGCGGCTTTGATGAGAAGGGGGAGATGGGCCATTCATATGGTTCCTGCATTACAGGGTTCCTATGAGGAAAGTCCGCCTTCCTTGACTGATATTGCTATCCGTGATCGTCGTTGGTGTCAGGGGAATTTGCAGCATGCCATGATAATTCCAACAAAAAAGTTGAGCTGGATAAGTCGTATACATATGATAACAGGTATTGGAGCGTATGTAATGTCACCATTGTGGCTGTTATTTTTGCTTGCGGGTATTCTGGTATCACTACAGGCTTTATTCATGAAACCGGAATATTTCAGTACAACGGATCGCGTATTATTTCCTCATTGGCCCCAGGTTGATCCAGTTCAGGCTGAATATGTTTTTATTTTAACTATGCTTGTTTTGTTGGCCCCTAAATTTTTAGCGTGGATTGCCCTTTTGGCCAATCCTTTTTTAAGAAAAGGATGCGGTGGAGAAATCAAGGCTTTGTTCTCCATTGTTATTGAAACGCTTGTTGGTGGATTGATTGCACCTGTTGCGATGTTGATTCAAACCGCGGCGGTAGCGTCAATATTGTTGGGATATGATTCAGGATGGAATGCCCAACGTAGAGATGTCGGTTATATTCCTTTAAAAGATGTTATTCGGGATTATTGGCCACATACAGTTATTGGTATTTTAATGGGTGCAGCTGCTTGGGCAGTTTCTTTTTCTTTATTTTTATGGATGACACCTGTATTGCTGGGATTATTATTGGCAATTCCTCTAGTATGGATGACTTCAAGTCAGAAAATCGGAATTTTATGTCGCAAATTGGGTTTGCTAATCATTCCTGAAGAAGTTAATCCGCCAAATATTTTACGACTTGATAAAAAAGAAAAAGAAAAAATTGCAAATTTGGAAGTTAAAAATGCCTTTCACAATTTAGATAACAGTAAGCTAATTCAATTTCATTTGGCTCAGCTCCCTCAGGAACGGAATAAAGGGGAAGCTATTAATGCAAATGAATTGGTCAGTATTGTTAAAATTGAGGAGGCAGACAATCGTCAGCAACTTTTGGAGAATTTAACAAAAGCGGAAAAATCGGCTGTACTAGCTTGTAAAAAAGCTCTCATCAAATTTTTTAAAGTGCCATTATAAAGATTATAAAAAATGAGCTAAAATCTTTAGAGATTGTCTTACTTCTATGCTAGGAAGTAAGACTTAAAATAAATCATATAATTTTTTATAGTTTTTCATTTTTAAAAATTAATTCAGAATGTAATTTGTTGAATAATCAACGATTTAGTTAAATAGATTAGATAATGATTATTATTTAATATTCGTTTTTCAAAAACAATAAATGGTTTTGTTTTTATCTCTATTGTTCGATAAACGCATGTTTTTTTCCAATTCAAAAATTTTTTCTGTCAAAATTTTACTGGATTGATTTGTTTTTTTTCCTTTTTTGGTTAAAATTACAAATTCTACGTTATTGGCTTTATGAGAATAACGCTGGCTGCTGACACGATAACGTTTATAAATTTTTGCAAAAATTGATACACGGCCAATTGTACAGTTTTGGCGTATCATTTCCTCCAAAGGTATAAAACCATCTGTACTATAGCTAGTCATTATCCATTGTGTAGGTAGAGTCTGAAGAAGTGTATTATAAGCATCACTTGCCTGTTTGCGAATGGTATAAGCACTTTTTCGGTCTTTTCTCCAATCCTTACGAATTGCAGATTTATCCCGGCAGGAAATTTTGTTGGATATATTAGGCTTGTCCCACAAAGTAATACTGTTCAGGACATGATAATTGGATCCGTATGGATGCTGGTTATAGGGTGGATCTAAATAGGCAATTGAGTAATCGGGTAAATTCATATTTTGTAATTTTTCAGCAAGAAGTTGCGCATCCATTTGAAAAATTAAATTTTCCTGATGATTGTTAAAAAATTGTATAGGTTGTAGCTTTAAATCTCCCGCAATACGATAAAGGGCGGTTTTTGTTTGTCCGCCCCATCCCTTATGAAAGCCTTTGAAAACGCCACTTGTATTTGCATGATAACACGCACAATAAAGTAGTGGAGCAAGCAGGCAGGCAAATTGAATTTCGCTAAGTTTATCTTTTTGTTCCCATTCGAATATTTTTTCACGTATTGCATCAATTTTTAAACCGTTTTTTCGCATGTAAAAAAGCCGGTCTTTGGATAAATCATATTGGTCATCATTTTCAGGACATAAATGAGAGGTTACCCAATTTTGTATCGGTGGCAGATTATTTAGATACAGCAAAATATCTTCATAGGATTGTTCATTGAAGAATTTGGGAGAAGATTGTATCTGTATTGAAGCAATATTGAGGATTCGGCTATAAGGTTCCCAATCATTGGAAAATACGCGATAGCCTATTTTTTTTGCAAGGCGGCTGACTACGCCGCTGCCTGAAAATAAATCTATAAACAATCCATTTTTTGGCGAACCTTTAGTTTTAGACATACCAAGATGAATTAAATCCAATAATTTTCGTTTATTCCCTATATAGGGTATAAGTTGATTAAATAAAAAGTTATCAGTTTGATAAGCTGAATGTTTTTCTTTATTCCACTGCATTTAGTATATTAAACTTGTATGGTTTACTTGTCACGATCATGAAGGAAGAGAAATACAAAATTATCATAGAGTAAATTTGATCAAAAATTTGTTTTGTATGGAAAATGTTACATTTTATAATGACGTAAATTCATTACGTTTGTAACCTTGAACGAATAAAGCGGATAGTAACGAGGTATGCTGAATTTTATTTATAATTTTTTCAGCAACAATCGGTTTGGGATAAAAACCGATACCTAATCCTGCAGAACTCAACATGGGCAGGTCGTTGGCACCATCGCCAATTGCCATTGTTTCATCATTGGACAAGGAAAGTTCTTTTGTAAGGCGTTGAAGATGATTCAATTTAGCTTCTTTTCCAAGAATTGGAGGAATAACCTTTCCATCAAGCATATTATTCTGAAAACTTAATTGATTTGCATGATTTTCATCAAATTGACAAATCTGGCTTACTTTTTCGGTAAAATAGGTGAATCCTCCGGAAATTAAAGCTGTATGCGCATAATGGTTTTTCATTGTAGCTACAAGAATTTTTGCCCCTTCATTGAGTTTTGTTTTATTCCAGGTTTTTTCCAAAAAATTTATAGAAACGTTTTTCAACAAGGCGATTCTTTCTTTTAGGGCTGTTTCAAAATCAAGCTCACCATTCATGGCACGTTCGGTTATTGCAGAAATGCGATTGCCAATTCCTGCTTCGGCAGCCAGGTCATCAAGTGTTTCATTTTTCACGATAGTACTGTCCATATCAGCTATTAAAAGCCTTTTTTTTCTGTGCGTGGAACAGGTTATAAAAAAATCTGCCTCATCAATATCCAGCGATTTTTTTATATCTTGATAAAGTGCCAGAGCTCCGGTTAGATTATTAATGGAAGCTGGAGCGATAAAATCTATCGCTTCTTCATGAGAAAGCCATTGATAATTCAGATATGAGAATTTCTGTCTAACTCGATCTATAATTGATTGATTAAGCAATGAGGGTGGTGTTACCAAAGTAAAAATAAAGGACATAAAATTATCCGTGATAAGATTGGGGCTTTAACATAATGAATTCAGATCAATTTGATTTTGGTTAACTTTTAATGATATTTCTCATAAAAACAAGAACTTCTGAAATTTAATTATATAAAGCGGTTTTCAGGGAACTGTTTTATAACTAATTAGTGATTCAATTATTATGAATAAACCAAAACATGGATTATGCTTATGGAACAGGCGGTGCTTCAATCACGGTCTTTAAATAATGAATTGCGGCAGGGAAAAAAAAATTGGGCGGTTGTTGTTGCCGGTCCAACATGTTCAGGTAAATCTTTCCTCGCTTTACAGCTTGCACAAAGTTTAAATGGATCAATTATCAATGCGGATGCAATGCAATGTTATGCTGATTTACGTATCATAACCGCTCGTCCCTCTTTTGAGGATGAAAAACGAGTTCCACATTATTTATATGGGGTGTTGCCTTGGTATAAAACGGGTAATGTTGGTTGGTGGCGACAACAGGCACTTAATCAGTTGCAGAAAATATGGGAAAATCACAAATTGCCTGTATTATGTGGTGGAACAGGCATGTATTTTCATTCCTTAATTCATGGTATTGCCACGATACCTGAACCAGATCCGTCAATAAGGAAACAGGCACGTCAGTTAGTCAATGATGGAAAACTAGCGGATTTATATAATGAATTGGCCAAAGAAGATCCTGAATCGGTCGAGGAATTAAAATCTAATGATTCTCAAAGAATTGCTCGAGCATGGGAAGTCTGGAAATCAAGTGGGAAAGGATTGAGATATTGGCAAAAACATGCGCATTTACCTGGTGCAGATTGTAATTTTATTGTTATTCGCCTTGCACCTGAGCGTTCTGTTTTACGTCAAGCCGTAGCTAATCGTTTTGGATTGATGATTGATGAAGGTGCACTGGAAGAGGTTAAACTTTATGCGGAAAAAAAACCGTCTTTGTCATGTCCTTTGTCCAGAGCTCATGGAGTTCCAGAGTTTATGGCTTATCTTAATAACAGGATTTCTATTAAAGAGGCCGTTGAACAGGCTGTAAAGAATACACAACGATACATTAAGCGTCAGGAAACATGGTTTTCACATCGAATTTTAGCGCCAGTGCAGCAAACTTGTATTTTTAATTCAAGAATAGACAAAAATACGCAATATTTGCAAAGAATTATTAAAAAATCTGAACTTTTTATTAATAGTTTTATTGACGAATAATCATTTATTGATTAGGGTAATTTCAATAATAATTTATAAGATAAGATTAAACTGCAAATCATTTTATTTGGTTTAAATTTATAATTCTATTAATACCAAGGATTAATTGAAAATGACAGAGGCTATGCAAAAGAACGGTAATAATGCTCTTAAAGAAAAAAAAAATTATGATATGACTGGAGCAGAAGTTCTTTTACAGGTACTCGTTGATCAGGGTGTGGATATTATTTTTGGATATCCGGGTGGGGCTGTTCTGCCCATTTATGATGTTTTATTCAAGCAAAAGAAAATTCGCCATATTCTAACACGCCATGAACAGGCTGCCGTGCATGCCGCAGAAGCCTATGCCCGTTCAACGGGAAAGGTAGGTGTTGTTTTGGTTACCAGTGGACCGGGCGCAACCAATACCGTTACTGGGTTGGTGGATGCCTTAATGGACTCCGTTCCCATTGTTTGTATCAGTGGACAGGTCTTCAGAAGTTTGATTGGTAATGACGCTTTTCAAGAAGCGGACACGGTTGGGATTACTAGGGCCGCGACTAAATTTAATTATCTGGTTAAGGATACGGAAAAATTGGCTCAGAAATTGCATGAGGCATTTTATATAGCCAAAACAGGTAGGCCCGGACCTGTTCTTGTCGATATTCCAAAAGATGTCACTTTAGAAAAAGCACCCTATATTAAGAAAAACAAAGTCGAACCTTATCCATCTTATAGACCGGTTACTGAACCCGATGAAAATCAGGTTGTAAAAGCGGTAGATGCAATGAAAAAGGCAAAGCGTCCCTTATTCTATATAGGAGGTGGGGTTATTAATGCTGGAAAAAAGGCATGTGAATCGTTAAAGAAATTGGTTAATTTAACCGATTTTCCGTGTACTGCTACGTTAATGGGTCTTGGTGCATTTCCTGGTTCAGACAAGCATTTTCTCGGCATGTTAGGAATGCATGGAACTTATGAAGCAAATATGGCCACCCATGATTGTGATGTCTTGATTGCTTTGGGTGCGCGATTTGATGACCGTGTTACAGGCAGTGTAAAACATTTCTCACCGAATTCCATTAAAATACATGCTGATATTGACCCTTCTCAAATTAACAAGATTGTAATTGTTGACATACCTATTGTCGGGGACGTGGCCAAAACGATCGAGTTGATGATCAAGCTATGGGACAAAAGGGAAGATCAGAAAAAAGATTTGAAAAACTGGTGGAAACAAATTGAAGCATGGCAGTCAATAGAGTGCCTGAAATATGATCAGGATAAATCAAAGGGCAGTATTGTAAAGCCCCAGCATGCCATTCGTTCACTTTACAAAGCGGTTAAAAAAAGAAAAAAAGAGGCATATGTAACAACAGAAGTCGGTCAGCACCAAATGTGGGCAGCTCAATATTATGTTTTTGATCAGCCTAATCATTTCATGACATCTGGTGGATTGGGTACCATGGGGTATGGATTACCGGCTTCTGTAGGAACACAAATTGCGCATCCCGAGGATCTTGTTATAGATATTGCGGGCGAGGCCTCTACCATGATGAACATTCAGGAACTGGCCACAATCAAACAATATCGTCTGCCAGTGAAGATTTTTATCTTGAATAACCATTATATGGGTATGGTGCGACAATGGCAGGAATTGGTTCATGGTGGACGTTATTCTGAAAGTTACAGTGAAAGTCTACCTGATTTCGTTAAATTGGCGGAAAGTTTTGGCATTAAGGGATTGAGAATAGAAACGATTGATGACTTGGATAATGTCATTGATGAAATGCTTGATGAGCCGGGACCAGTGTTGGTTGATGTTTGTGTTCAGCAAGAGGAAAATTGTTTTCCAATGATTCCAGCGGGTGCACCCCACAATCAGATGATATTGGGACCAAATAAAAAATAAGGCTTGGCATTTTTTATTTTATTTTAATGTTGGGAATAAAAATGGGCAATCAACGTAATAATGTATCGTTATCGGAAGTCATCGAAGATAAAGATAATTTTGTTAAAGCTGTTTTTTCTTTGATTGTTGAAAATGAAAGTGGTGTTCTGTCCCGTGTTATAGGTCTGTTGTCGGGACGCGGGTATAATATTGAAAGTCTTACTGTCGCACCTGTAAATAAGGATGAAAAGAAATCCAGAATCAATATTCTGACTTCTGGCACTCCCATGGTGATTGATCAAATCAAAGAGCAGTTAAGTAGGCAGGTTCCTGTCTATCATGTTGTTAATTTATGTGAACAGAGTTCATATGTTGCACGCGAATTAGCATTAATTAAGGTTGTTTCCAAAGGAAATGAAAGAACAGAAGCGTTAAATTTGGCTGGTGCATTCCGGGCACAGGTTGTTGATGCAAGTATTGACTCCCTTGTGTTTGAACTGACTGGTAAAACCGAAAAAATAAATGCTTTTGTGGATTTATTACGTCCATTGGGTTTGGTAGAATTGTCCAGAACAGGTATTGCCGCCATTGGACGTGGTTGTCATACAATTTATTAAATTGAAAATTTGTAAGGATTATTAAGATGCGTGTTTATTATGATCGTGACGCAGATGTTAATTTGATCAAGAACAAAAAAGTTGCCGTATTGGGCTATGGCAGCCAAGGTCATGCCCATGCAAACAATATGAAAGATAGTGGGGTAAAAGATATTGTAATTGGTCTTCGTCCAGGTTCCAAGAGTGCACAAAAAGCAGAAGCGGCTGGTTTAAAGGTTATGAGTGTCGCAGATGCTGCCGCCTGGGCTGACGTTGTTATGATTTTGACTCCAGATGAAGCACAAGGGGATTTATATCGTGAAGAACTGGAAAAAAATCTTAAGCAAGGAGCCGCAATTGCTTTTGCACATGGTTTAGCCATTCATTTCAAGATTATTGAACCTCGTCCTGATCTGGATGTTTTCATGATTGCTCCTAAAGGTCCAGGCCACACTGTTCGTTCAGAATATCAGCGTGGTGGAGGGGTTCCATGCTTGGTTGCCGTTCACCAGAATCCTTCAGGTAATGCCCTAGAGATTGCGCTTTCTTATGCCGCCGCAATAGGTGGTGGCCGTTCTGGCGTTATTGAAACAACCTTTCGTGAGGAATGTGAAACAGATCTTTTTGGTGAACAGGCGGTATTATGTGGTGGATTGGTAGACTTGATCCGAAATGGGTTTGAAACGCTTGTTGAAGCAGGCTATGCACCTGAAATGGCATATTTTGAGTGTCTTCATGAGGTTAAGTTGATTGTTGACCTTATTTATGAGGGAGGGTTTGCCAATATGAACTATTCAATTTCAAATACAGCGGAATATGGAGAATATGTTTCAGGTCCTCGGGTTATTACAGAAGAATCTCGTAACGCCATGCGGAATATTTTAAAAGATATACAGGATGGAACCTTTGTTAATAAATTTATGATTGATAATAAGGTTGGACAAATAAGTTTAAAAGCACGTCGCCAGCAATTGAACAATCATCCAATTGAACAGGTTGGTGGAAAATTACGTGAAATGATGCCATGGATTACAAAAAACCGTTTGGTTGATAAAAGTAAAAACTAGTTTTTTAATTTTTTCGTTTTAAAAAGAGCTATGACTTAATAAAAAATCATAGCTTTTTTTGTGCAAAAAATAGAAAATTACCAGCTTATTGAACGATCCAGCTGTTTGTTCAAGGCATTGGTTTTATCAAGGATATTGGCAATGAATTGATCTTTTTCACTCGCTTTGAAATAATTGAAAATATCCTGTATTGTATTGAGTGCTGTATATCCCCGGTTATTCTTAAACAACTTTTCAGCATGGTCATACATACCCTGCGCAATTAGTCGTTTGATATTGATATTTTGATCGTCAATATAAAAATTAATC
The DNA here is from genome assembly GCF_047307945.1 of Commensalibacter sp. A3DC. NCBI lineage: Bacteria > Pseudomonadati > Pseudomonadota > Alphaproteobacteria > Acetobacterales > Acetobacteraceae > Commensalibacter > Commensalibacter sp. A3DC. Next base: position 13,068 of record NZ_JAXOQA010000045.1, read on the forward strand.
AGTTGATCATATGTTTGTTTAATTTCAATACCTTTATGTAACATAATTTGAAGCTTTGCTTTTTTTAAAATTGCATCGGCACCATTATAGCGGGTTTTTGGATTATTTTTATGATGGGCAACAGCGATAAATTCTGTATAAGTTGTAAGAGCCTGATCATATTGCTGTAAGTTGATTTGAAGTTCAGCCTTGGTTAGATAGGCATTGCTGATTTCATAATATAATTTTTCGTCTTGAGTATCCTTATAAAGTTTTATTACGTCGGTTAAATATTGCAAGGCGAATTTGCTCTGTTTCTGTTTTTCCAAAATAATGCTTTTATTGATATATGCCTTGATAATTATGTCATTCAAGTCATATTGTTTTGAATCATGAACTGATTTATATTTGTTCAAGATCTGATCGTAGACAGAAGAGGCCTGGTTCAAGCGGTTAAGATCAGTGAGGATATTGGCTTTGGTAAGCAGTGCCATAGCAACGATCTTCCTGATTTTAGGGTTGGTAAATTGTGAAAAATCATCATGAATTTGGTTGCATAGAGCTAACGCTGTATCTGTATCATGTTTACTGTTTAAAATCTGCGTTTTACCTAACAGGGCAATGGATTTGTAATATGGCAAATCTTCATCTTTGTTTGTAGAGGCATTGATTTTTGCCAGAATTTCATCATAGGTTTTTAATGCGGCGTTTTGTGGATCATTGCCAAATAAATCTTTTTGATTTTCAGGAATGTGAACTACGCGATGAAGTATTTCGGCTCGATATAACAAATTTTGCAAAAGAAATTTTTTGATCTGAGGATTGGGATCATCATGATATAACCGAATAAATGCATTGCTGTTATAAAGTGCTATTCCCCATTCTTTACGGTCAAGACGGTTTTTGGTTCTGGCCATAATGGATCGGGCAGTGATTAACCGAAGGGTTGGATCTTTGTCTTTGACAAATTTTTCTACAATTGATGAATGGATGTTGAGGGCTGTATCATGATGCCCAGTTTCGTTCAGAATTACAGTTTCATTATACATAACCTGAGCAATCATGCGCTTAATATCAATTTTCTGATCAGATCCATATGTGGAAACCAAATATGAAAAGGCTAGCATGGCTTCATCATATTGTTTTTGTTGAAGTAAGAGGTTACCTTGGTTAAACCGCGCTTTTGCCACATCATACCGTATTTTTTTATTGTTGCTGCCCATGTAGAGGTTGCTGAGTTGTTCATAGGTAATGACGGCTCCTTCAATATCATGAAGATTGGTAAGGATTTCGGCTTTTTTTAATAAACCCTTGGCTACAATTTTCTGAATTGTCTTATTGTGACGATTACCGTAATATTCTGACAGAAAACTAAAGTCTCCCATAGCCTGTAATGGTTTGTTATTTTTCAGATATAAATATCCAGATTGCAAGGCTGCATCCGCATGATTTTCGCTTTGCACCTCATAGCGATAATATATTCCAATACCAACACAGGTTAAGAAAATGAAAGCATATAAAATTATTTTTTTACGCATGAATATTACTTTACCCTTAATTTAAAATATTTGGGGATAATCCTGACTATTCTATCGTTTTTTTTGAATAATTACAC
>NZ_JAXOQA010000046.1:0-14379 GCF_047307945.1 Commensalibacter sp. A3DC
TCAGTATTCCTTATTTTTATGATCGACAAGCTAATGCATTTGAAAGCGCTTGTCGAAAAGCATTGAATCAAGAATATGACTGGATTGGATTTTTGGATGCCGATGAATATGTATCACTAGAACACGATCTATCTATACAGGATTTTTTTAAAAGATTCTTACACTATAATGGTATTTCTTTAAATTGGAGAATTTATGGAAATTCAGATAGAGTTTTAAAGAGCAAAATTCCAACCTATGAAGCTTATACTAAGCACTGTGATAAAAATTTTTCCGATACTTTATTAACAAAATGTTTTATAAGGCCTAGAAATTACTCGTTTGAATATGAGAATCCTCATTATTTCAAAACAATCCCTCAAAATTATGCAAATGCGTGTGGATTACCTGTTTCAAACAAACGTGCTGATAGTGATACTGTTATATGGGATAATGCATGTATCAACCATTATATTAACCGATCGATGGAAGATTATATAATTAGAATTCAATACCGCCTAAATACAGATTTGATAAATTCAGAAGGTCGATGGAAGCATTTCAATAGAAATGATATACAACACGAAGAAAGAAAAGATTTCATCATAAAAGCCAATGAAATCTTAGTAACCCTTAAACAGGAATGTGTATATCGTTATATATTTGAAATTACGGGATCTTTTAACAAGAAAAAATCCAACAACAAGCAATCAAATTGTTTCAAACTTTGCTCAACAAAAGAACGGTATCTAGCTTTACATATGCGTGAAGGATATTTATTTAATTTTGAAAATATACAAAACATGATACCAATATATGGCGTTATATACAATCATAAACCAAATTTGATTTATCTTTTCTATAAAGAAAGCAATTCCATATCTACTATTCCTTTCATTATTAAATTTTTAAATAAATTTTCATCAACCTATCAATTTTCAGTTTGCTCAATTGATAATACACCTTACCATTCATTACAAACACCTTATTCTAAAAAATTTATGTCGTTAAATCCTGATACAGGTTTTTTTGGAGATGTAGATGTCAACAAAAACATTTGTAAGGAATGGGAATACCTTCAACTGAAATCAAAGGATTTAGAAATTAATTTCAATGTTTCACCTGATTCTGTACATGATCTATACAGTTTTTATAATTACTTATATCAAAATAGTGAAGATATAACCTATGCAGATTTTATCTTGGCATATAATCTTTTATCCAAAAAAGAACAATCTAAAATACATATACATAATGTTGGAAAAATTATAAGTTGGCTATAAAATAATTATTTTCAACTTCAGCCAATATATAGTTTCCTTATATTTAATATAATAAGTTATTAAATAATTATTTAAGATTTCATGTTTAAACTCAAAATATCGCAGACCCTTTTTTTCAACTCTGGTAAAACTTCCGTTTCAAAAAAAGGGTTCTTTTTTGCCCAAATTCTTGTCCGCCATGAAGGATGAGGAAGAGGCAAAAAATTAGGTAAATAATCCCGAAAATTCTTAACTCGTTCTGTTAGGCTTCCTTTTCCCAAGACATAATTTTGTGCATAAGATCCAACCAGAAGGGTTAATTCAATATCAGGCAATAATTTCAAAAGTTTGGCTCTCCATTGTGGCGCACATTCTTTACGAGGAGGTAAGTCCCCACCTCTTTCATAACTGCCTGGATAACAAAATCCCATTGGAATAATTGAGATCAATTGATCATTATAAAATAAGGATCGGTTAATTCCCATCCATTCACGCAAACGATCCCCCGAAGGATCGTTAAACGTTATTCCCGTTTCATGTGCACGTGTACCCGGAGCCTGTCCAGTGATTAACAACCGCACTTTAGACGAACCTACCTGCAAAATGGGTTTTGGACCCAAAGGTAAATCCCTGCAGATATGACAAGCCCGAACCTCTTTCAAAAGACGGTTTAAAGAGTCAGTCATTCTTTTCCCTTATTTCTGATAGGCGTTTAATAAATAATTGACAAATTCGGGAACCAATTCTGTTGCTGAACCTTGCCAAGATTCATCAAAATTTGATGTGCCCATAGAATGTTCCAGATTTAACTCGATTGTTTTCACTCGCCCCTGTACTTCGTTTACAAACCCAGCAGCCGGATAGACTACACCGGAAGTGCCAATGGCGACAAATAAGTTACAATCTGATAATGCCCTTCCAATTTCTTGCATATAATAAGGCATTTCCCCAAACCATACAATATCTGGCCGTAATGTCACAGCATGACAATATGGACAAGATGTATATGGAAAACATGACTTATGCCATTCCATACGTCGATCACATGTTGTGCATCTTATCTTGTACAATTCTCCATGCATATGATAAAGAAAACGGCTCCCGGCACGTTCATGTAAATCATCAATATTTTGCGTTATCAAAACCAATTCAGCTTCAATTTCTTTTTTCAAGACAGCCTGTTCAAGTTTCGCCAAGGCAATATGAGCGGCATTGGGTAAATATTTAGGCAAATTCGAACGTAACTGATTATAAAATTCATGTAATTTTTCAGGATTTTTCTTAAATCCTTCCAAAGTGCAAACTTCTTCCATATTATATTTCGCCCAGATGCCATTAGCATCACGAAACGTATCAAGACCCGATTCCTGACTGATCCCGGCTCCAGTTAAAACAACAATTTTATTCATTGCTCGATACTTCTTATAACATTTAATTCATAAAATTATTTTATGGTAAAAATAAACAAGTTTGATTAATTACGCTATATAAACCTAAATATCTTATATTTTAAAATATTATGTTATACTTAATTAAATAGTATTCTATAACTTAGTATAATGACCTTTTAAGTTTGAGATTTATCTAAATGAATTTAAATATTTTTAAACAATCTAATAAAATCGCTGTTCTTACTGGAGCAACCGGGGGGTTGGGCAAAAAACTTGTTTCTTACCTTTTAGAAGAACATTACAAAATTATTATGATTGCAAGAAATCTTGCGCAATTAGAACAAATTTCTCTCCATTATGGAGATAAAGTCATTATTCGTATTTGCGATATTTCTCATCTTAATGAAATACAATATTTATGTGAGGATATTAAAAAGCAATTCCATCACATTAATGCTTTAATCCATTGTGCAGGAAATATTTATCCAGGTTCGTTTTCAAATTTAAGTGATCAATTAATACTTAACCAACTTCAGGTAAATCTTAATGGAGCCATTTTTTTAACCAAGGGCTTACTTCCGCTTATGCGTAAAAAAAGCTCAATTGTTTTTATAAATTCATTGGGAGGTATTTTCCCCCTAAAAGACAGCGCATTATATTCTGCCAGTAAATATGGTTTACGTGGATTTGCCTTGGCGTTGGCCATGGAGCTCCGTCCCCGGAAAATATATGTTTCATCCATTTTTCCTGGCGCCATTGACACGCAAATGCTTCATAATGAAATGCAAAATGGAGGGTCTTTGCTTAATTTCTGCTCTCCACCTCTTGAACCCGAAATTGTCTGTAAAACAATTATGAAAGCCCTCAAGAAAAAAGGATTGGAATATTACATTCCCAAATGGTCAGGATTGCAAACTAAACTTTTGATGCTAAAACCATATTTTATCCTACGATTAATGCCTTTTGTGGAAAAGTTTTGTGAAAAAAGAAAAAAAAACTGGCAGAAAAATAACCTACATTCATAAGATCAATAAATTTATTGCGTGACGTATTTGAACCTTTTAAAACATGAATGGTTTATGTTAAATTTATTAATGATTGTTAGAAATGAGCAACGCACCTAATCAAACAGATTTCACACCGCCCACCAATATAGATTTAAAAAAATATATTCGTACTATTCCTAACTATCCTCATGAAGGCATATTATTTTACGATATCTCCACACTTCTACGCAATGCTGATGCCTGGCAGATTGCTTCTGCACGTATGGCACATGGAATTGCAGCTTGGCAACCCGATCTAATTGCCGGAATTGAATCAAGAGGATTTGTTAGTGCATCACCCCTTGCAACAGCATTAGGCTGTGGAATGATAATGATTCGTAAACCCGGAAAATTACCTGGAAAAACGATTTCAATTGATTACGATTTGGAATATGGACAAAATTGTATCCATATTCAGGAAGATGCAATCAAGCCCGGACAGCGCGTTGTTATTATTGACGACTTGCTCGCAACTGGTGGAACGTTGCAGGCCGCTATTAAACTTTTACGTAAAACTGGTGCCAATATCATCGGAGCAGCTGCCTTAATTGAACTAAAAAATTTAAAGGGACGCGAAAAAATTGACGTCCCCTTATTTTCAGCAATCACTTATAATGAATAAAGCTTCAATTATATTCAGCTTTGTTTTTCTCAATAAAATGTTCCAGCCAATGAATGGTATAGTCACCTTTCTGGAACTCTTTATCTGCCAATATTTTCTGCTGTAATGGAATGGTTGTTTTTACACCTGTCACAACCATTTCCTCCAATGCTCTTTGCATTCTTGCAATTGCGGTTGCCCTGTCATGTCCATAGGCAATTAATTTGGCAATCATACTATCATAATATGGTGGAATAGTATAACCAACATATAAAGCGCTATCCAAACGAACCCCCAGTCCACCTGGAGAATGAAAAACTTTGATTTTTCCAGGATTGGGTACAAAATTTTCAGGGTCCTCGGCATTAATACGGCATTCTATTGCATGTCCTTTAAACTGAATGTCTTTTTGGCTTAATTTTAATTTTTCTCCTGCAGCCACACGAATTTGCTCTGCAACAAGATCAACATCGGTAACCAGTTCGGTAACAGGATGTTCAACCTGTAAACGCGTATTCATCTCAATAAAACAAAATTGTCCATCCTGATAAAGAAATTCAAGCGTACCGGCATTTTTATATCCCAATTGCTGCATGGCATGAGTGGCAACTTTACCAATAAAATCACGTTCCTTTACAGTTAGACAAGGAGACAAAGCTTCTTCCAACACTTTTTGATGCCGTCTCTGCAAAGAACAGTCCCGCTCACCCAAAAATAAGACATTACCATGTTGATCGCCAATAATCTGAACTTCTATATGACGAGGTTTATCCAAATATTTTTCCATATAAACTTCGTCATTACCAAAAGCCATTTTTGCTTCAGCCCTTGCAACCTGCCACGCCTCTTCCAGCTCTGTTTCTGTAGAGGCAACTTTCATGCCGCGACCTCCACCCCCAGCAGAAGCCTTGATCAAAACTGGATAACCAATCTTATTTGCAACCTCTTTTGCTGTAGCAAGATCTGACAGGGCCCCATCTGAACCTGGAACCAGAGGAACATTGAATTTCTTCATGGTTGTTTTGGCCTGGATCTTATCACCCATCATACGAATATGCTGGGCAGAAGGACCAATAAAAACAAACCCATGCTCTTCAACCAGTTCGGCAAAATCTGCATTCTCGGAAAGAAAACCATAACCAGGATGAATTGCTTCGGCTCCTGTGATGGCTGCTGCAGATAAAATTGCCCTCTTATTCAAATAACTGTCTGTGACTGAAGGGGGACCAATACATACGCTTTCATCTGCCAAACGCACATGCATTGCATCTGTATCCGCAGTTGAATGCACAGCAACGGTTTTAATGCCCATTTCACGACATGCCCGTAAAATACGAAGAGCAATTTCTCCACGATTCGCGATTAAAATCTTTGAAAACATTTTATTCAATTACCGCCAGAACCTCACCATATTCTACTGGATCACCGGAATTAACAAGCATACGCGTCAATTTTCCTGATTTATGGGCACGAATTTGATTAAACGTTTTCATCGCTTCAATAAGCATGATGATCTGTCCAGACTGAACCTCTTGTCCAACAGTTACAAAAGGGGGGGCAGAAGGTTCCGGCGTTAAATAGGCCACACCAATCATTGGACTTAGCAGCGCGCCAGGATGTTTAGAGAGATCTTCTTCCTGTTTGGCATCATCATTATTAACCGTTACAGGCACAGGCGCGGAATTCATGACAGGAGCCATGGAAACGGGAGCTGTTACTGGACTTGCGTTAACGGTAATATTCTTTACGACGCGAATATGCTGATCCTTTTCGGAAACCTCGATTTCTGTTAACCCTGTTTCAGTTAAAATATCAGCCAATTTACGAATAACTTCTACATCTACGAGCATTTTGCTCATCAACTATCCTCTTCCAATATAAGATTTGCCAACGCAGCCAAGGCCAAGGCATAACCCTGAATACCCAATCCACAGATTACCCCTGTCGCCGCATGAGAAACATAAGAATGATGCCGAAATGATTCCCGGCGGTAAATATTTGATATATGTACCTCTATAACAGGTAAATCAACTGCCAGTAAAGCATCTAAAATTGCTATAGAAGTATGACTATATGCTCCTGCATTAATGATAATTCCCTTTGCTTTTCCCCTACACTCCTGAATCCAGGAAACAAGTTCCCCCTCATCATTGGATTGGCGAAAATCAATTGCTATTTCGAGCTGTTCTGCATTTTGAATACAGATTTGTTCTACATCATCCAAGGTTGCATGACCATACACATTTGGCTGACGCATTCCTAACATATTTAAATTAGGACCATTCAAAACATATACGAGGGGCAATTCCATCACTAGTTATTCATGCCTTTAATCAGGTTTAACACTATATGAATTTAAAAAGCCTCTCTTATAAACAGTCAACAAATTAATTAAATTTTCTCTTAATTTTTTGATAAACTATGTCTATTTATATCATTTCAGCCAGAAACAATAGATTAAACAAATTATTTGCCATATGTGCGTCAATTGTATTAGCGTAAAGTTACAAAAGCAAATCTTTTCATTTTTTTGCCATTTTTTTTCTCTAGCTTTTAACATGGTTTATATTAACTTAAAGGAATTATGGCGGTTTTCTTAATCATTATGATCAAAAAACGCTATAATAAACAGGGTATATGAAACGTCGAAATAAATTACTGGCTTTGTCACTTGTTATCGGATTAAATGTTCAATCCATGCAAGTATATGCTAACTCCGGTTCTCATAAGATCACCTCTCACCGGATTCGAAAATTAAAGAAAAGAGTGATGCCCTACACTCTTCACAAAAATAGACATCCTGCAGACATGATCATCAGTACAGATGAAACAGCTTTTCAAAGCGGTATTGCCAGCTGGTACGGTGGGCGACATACGCAAAGACGTAAAACAGCCTCTGGCTCAACATTCAACAACCAGAATTTTACCGCAGCTCATCCTACCCTTCCTTTGGGAAGCAAAGTGTTGGTTAAATCAGAAGATACAGGGCACTCAGTCATCGTCACCATTAACGATCGTGGCCCTTTCGTAAAACATCGCATTATTGATCTATCAAAAGCTGCTGCAGCAAAAATTGGCATGTTAAGCCGGGGAACTGCCCATGTAACAATTAAACCCCTGAATAATATCGAAGTTGCTGAAACTCCCCAATAATTTTCTATGACTATGGTATCTTGTTAGAAGCCTCGCTTCTATCTAAGATATATCCTTCTATCTGGGCATTGAACTGAGCGCCAACCAGAACAACATAGCAGGAAACCAGAAACCACATCATAACAGCAACCACGGTTCCCAATGGGCCGTAAGTACTTGTAAAATTTGCAAAATGGGCAACGTAATAAGAAAAAGAAAAGGCAGCCAACAACCATAAAATTGTGGCGATAAAAGCGCCTGGACATGTCCAACGCCAATGCACGTTGGAACGGCAGGGCCCAAAACGGTAAAATAAAGCAAAAGTCCACGTTGCAAAAAGAAAAACAATAATGTTACTACTTATTCTCACCATATTGTAAGCAGGAAAGTAATCTGTAAGAATATTTAGAAATTGATATGGCAAAATATTCAAAATTGCCGGTAAAGCAACAATAACCGCAAGGGTCATAATCGTTCCCAAAATAGCGCAGAATGTCAAAACAACAGATAGAACCTGAAATTTCAAGAAACTCCGTGTCTCATGCGTATTATAGGCAACGTTTAGCCCCGTAACCAAACCCTTTGTCCCAATGGATGCAGACCAAAGAGCGAACAAAATGGAAACAACCAATTGTATTGTTAAAGTGGAATGGGTTTGCTCGACAATACTGTTAATCATTTCCTGTAAAAAAACATAAACATTCGGGGGGAAAAAATGTTGTAGAAATTCCAGTTGTGGCTCAACCGTTTGTGGATCAAAAACCAGCCCATAAATGGAAATCAAGCTACTTATAGAAGGAAATAGCGACAAGGTAGAAAAAAATGCGCAACCAGCTGCAACCAGCATATATGGACCATCAATTAGTGTATGAATGGTCGCCATTATAATTTTTATCCATCCATGAAATGATATCTTTAAAGGGGAATGATGTTTTTCAACAAAAATATGACTTTCAGAAGACCGATCCAAGTCTCGCATTACTTCTTTTAAACCTCAATCAAATATTAAAAAATTATTCTAAAAATTTTATTCGTACCCATAAGAAATATGACTCTACAAAACCATAATGTAATGTAAATGATAGAGTAATATTATCCAACCCCGTCAATTCTATTAACCAATTCATGACATAAAAATAAAAATCTAAAATACTCTGTTAACTAATCCAATGAATATCAATTTTGTTTATATATAATCAATATAATATCAGATATGTAACAGTTGCATTGATTGTCTCATTTAATCAACGTGTCAGCAAAAATAAGGCCTGTTCCCCAAAAAAATTGGCCAAACGTATTGAACGTCGCCAGGGGGCCTTTTCCCCCTCGCCATGATCATCAATAGCCATCCACTGACTAATATGATATCCCTCTTGTTTACATAGTGATACAAAATCTGTTAAGGTACAGGGATGAATATTCGGCGTCTCAAACCAATGGGTTCCCCATACTTTTGTCATGGGCATATGTCCTTTAAGAAGCAGTTGCATTCTTACAGTCCAATGGCCAAAATTTGGAAATGAAACAATAGCATACCGTCCTATTCGCAACATTTGTTGCAAAACTTCACGTGGGCGATTAACCGCCTGTAGAGTCCTCGATAATACGACATAATCAAAACCATCCGTGGGATAATTCTGCAAGTCAAAATCTGCGTTTCCCTGAATTACAGATAAGCCTTTACTTACCGCCTTGGTAACACAGGACATATCCAACTCTATTCCTCGTGCATCACATTGATGATTACAGCACAGATAATCGATTAATGTACCATCACCACATCCAATATCCAGTATTGTTGAATTTTGCTGAATCATGTCAACAATACAACATTGATCAAGACGCATTATTTTCCAATTGCCTCTGTCTTTTAATTCCTGCCAGAAAACCGCTGATTACATGATCAAGATCCGGTTCATCCAACAAGAAGGCATCATGCCCTTTATCACTTACAATTTCAACAAAAGAAACCTTGGCTCCAACACGATTTAATGCCTTGACTATCACTCTTGACCGTGAAGTGGGAAAAAGCCAGTCAGAAGAAAAACTGATAACACAAAATCTGGATTTAACCTGTGAAAATGCCTTGACCAGATCCCCATCATAAGCTTGGGACAAATCAAACCAATCCATTGCCCGGGAGATTGTCACATAAGAATTTGCATCAAAACGTCTCACAAAATTCGATCCCTGATAATGCAAATAGCTTTCTACCTGAAACATTTCCCCGAAAATTGGTGACGAAGAATCTATCATTGTTTCTTGCAATCTCCGTCCAAATTTTCGGTTTAATGCATCTTCTGACAAATAGGTAATATGTGCCATCATACGTGCTACAGCCAACCCTCTGGATGGAATAACACCATATCGCCAATAATCTCCATTTTGCCAATCGGGGTCTGAAAATATGGCCTGTCTTCCCACTTCATTAAATGCAATATTCTGTGCCGAATGAAAAGACGAGGTGGCAATTGGTATAGCTGCATAAACTTGATCTGGATAGCTTACCGCCCATTGCAATGCCTGCATTCCTCCCATTGAACCACCGATAACGGCAAATAACTGATCAATTTTGAAATGATCGATTAGAAGTTTTTGGGCATTGACCATATCCCCAATGGTAATTGCAGGAAAGTCTATTCCCCAATAGCCTATTTTCTGATGATCTGTTCGTATGGAACGTGGTCCTGTCGTTCCCATGCAGCTTCCTAAAACATTACTACAAATTATAAAATATTTGTCTGTATCAATAGGTAGCCCAGGACCAACCATTCTGCTCCACCAACCAGGTTTCTTACTGATTGGATTAATACCTGTAACATACTGATCGCCAGTTAAAGCATGACAAATCAAAATTGCATTATCCTTGGCTGATGACAACTTTCCATAAGTCTGATATGCAATTTCCAAGTGGTTTAGTTTTTGACCATTTTCCAAAACAAGTCCTTCAGCAAAAAGTAATTTCTGAATAGATTCATTTTGTGTTTCGTCAGCTGCAACCTGTTTAATCCCTGAAGTTACCATAAATAATACAGGTATCCTTTTTACTATAAAATATGAAAATCCATCCCAAAAATCATCTCTTTGCCATAAACTGCACTATCTTATATAATCATTTGAAATTAAAAATGTTATCTCTGTATAAGTTAGGTTTTTTTAAAAGTTCATCTATTAATATCAAATATTCTTGTTTAGAAAAAGGCCTTAATAATTATGAATAAAAAACTTGTTGTATTTTGTATAATCAGTGCCTTTGCTTTTACTGTCCAATCCTCTTACGCAGTTTCCCATCATACGAAAAAAAACAGAAATTATCAAAATCCAAAATCAGGAAGAGTCGTTTTAACCCCCCAACCTGCGAACAATTTTTCAACAATTGCATATAACTTGAATAAAACCGATATTAATTTTGCTGTTCAACATGGTGAGAAACCGCTTATCCTTATTGGCAATGCAAACCTCTCCAGCACAAAAAAACCGCAAACTGTTCTATTTACCCAGTTACAATCCGCCAGTCTTTGTGGGTCTGGAGGCTGTACCACCACAGCCTATCTTAACCGTAACAATCATTGGGTAAAAATACTCGATTCTGTTACTGGCAATATTGAAATAAAAAAAACATCCCACAAGGGGATGCATGATTTGATAGTTGAAGGTTCAGATATCTGGATATGGAATAAAACAACTTATGTTGAAACCCAACAGGGACCCAATCTAAATGAATTAAAAAAATCCATTCATAAATATCAAAAAAATAGACCTAAATAAGCGATATAAACACATTAACTATATATATCGCCAAGAATGATCCTGATTAATAACTCCCGATAACCTTTTCAATTTCCTCTGGTTTATCATGGATGCCAAAACGGTCAATGATAGTCGCCGTGGCATCATTCATTCCCTGAACCTCCACTTTTATACCACGTTGGCGAAAATGAATGACAACCTTATCCAATGCCATCACTGAACTTACATCCCAAAAATGCGCATGGGTTAGATCGACTGTAACATTCTTAATCTCTTCCTTGAGATCAAAATTATTTATAAAACGATCAACCGTTACAAAGAATATATGACCATTCACTTTATAAATACGGGACTGATCTTTTTTTTCTGATTTAATCAGCATGAAATGTGAAACCTTGCTTGCGAAAACAAGAGAGGCAACCAGCACGCCTGTTAATACTCCATAGGCCAGATTATTTGTTCCAACCACAACACAGACCGTTAGAATCATGACAATATTGGTAGAAAGCGGATATTTTTTTAAATCAAGAATTGAACGCCAGGAAAAAGTACTAATAGAAACCATGATCATCACAGCCACCAAGGCGGCCATAGGAATCCGGGCCACCCATTCCTTTAAAAAAACAACAAGAATGAGCAAGAAAATACCAGCCACCAAGGTAGATAATCGTCCCCTTCCCCCGGACTTGATATTAATAACCGATTGACCAATCATGGCACATCCAGCCATACCGCCCAGAAAAGCAGTACAGATATTGGCAATTCCCTGCCCCTTACACTCACGATTTTTATCACTTGAAGTATCCGTGAATTCATCAACGATCGTTGCTGTCATCATGGTTTCAAGTAATCCTACCGCTGCCAGTCCAGCAGAATATGGTAAAATGATCATGAGGGTATGAAAGTCCAAAGGAATATCTGGAATAGCCAAAATTGGTAAAGAACCTGGCAATTTACCCATATCACCCACCGTTGGAATATTTAAACCATAACCTATTGAAATGGCGGTCATTATAATAATACATATCAAGGGAGACGGTATTAATTTCGTTAAATAAGGGAAAAGGTAAATAATTGCCAATCCACCACCAACAATCACGTAAACATGCCATGTCACATGCACTAATTGCGGAAGCTGTGCCATAAAAATCAAAATTGCCAACGCATTTACAAAACCAGTCACGACAGAATGGGAAACAAAACGCATTAATTCACCAAGTTTCAAATATCCGGCAATGATCTGAAAAATACCTGCAAGAATTGATGCAGCGAGTAAATAACTCAATCCATAAGTCTTTACCAAAGGCCCCATCAGTAAAGCCATTGAACCCGTCGATGAGGATATCATTCCAGGACGTCCGCCAAATAACGAAATGACACAAGGAATGGCAAAAGCCGAATAAAGTCCTACACTCGGATCAACCCCAGCAATAATGGAAAAAGCAATTGACTCTGGTATCAGGGCCAATGCAACCACAATACCAGATAGAATATCCGCACGAATATTTCCAAGCCATTCTTGTCGATTACAAGACAGCAACATATTATAATCCTATAAATATTTTTAAATTGAAAAATTAATCAATAACAGACTGATCGCATCAATCCTGTTTCTGTTTTTTTTAAAAAAACAGAAATAATAAAATTAGTTACACAGTGCTAACTTAGGGCGGCGTTAAAACAAACATTCCGATTCAACAAAACAATAAGAATTTAGTTTTAAAATCAATCAATCTAGTAACAAAAACTAATAATTTATAATTAAAAATATTCACAGAATCAATACGTAAACGCTTTTTCTATAAAAATGCCACTTTCAGAACAATAAAATATAAATATCTATATCAGAAAATAATTAATTTCTATTCACCATTTCTGGATTGGGAAAAAATTCACCATAACGCCATGAAGTATGAAAGATTTCTGGCTGTCCATCCCTTCTAATATACAAATCATATAAATTCCTATCGGAAGAAATATATTCACATATTTTACACATGACCTGGTAATTATCCTGTAACAGATTAATCAATTTCTCCAGGTCATTATCAGGTTCCGTCAAATAACTGTTTATTTTGGCAAATAGACTTTCAGAAAGATTGATAAATCTTGGTAAGTCCAAATTATTCTGCCTATTGTTTTCAGAAAATTTCTTGGTTTTGAGTATGGAATTCACCTTATCATATTCCATATAAATTTTATGAATTTTATCCCATATAATCTTTGCGTTTTTAAAATCTCTCATTCCCTTATTCATGAAACAGGGGCAAATTGATCCAAAATAAAATACGGAATCAACAACATATTTAACAAAAATATAATACCAATTATCTTTTTGTTCGTACATTTTATCAAATACGTTACTATAAGCAACTACCAGATCTGATATGACCGAATTATAAAATGCCATACGTTCTTTTATGTCTTGACCATTTTTTTCCTGTGCAAGGACATCAACTATAAACGTGTTTTCAATGCACATCAAATCTATACCACTTGAATAAACTGGATCCAAAAAAATGCATGCATCCCCTGTTAATGCCCAATGATTTTCAGAGATACAGGGCTGCGCAATAGATGCGTATTTTCTCAAATATTTAAAATCAAGGATGGAAAATTGTTTCTTCAGCAAATAATCATAAAAAACCCTTTCATGCGTTTTTAACCATTCAAAGGTTTTTTCCAAATCCGATAAACTGTCAAATTGATGAATATTCTCACTAAAACATATTCCCACACTGGTCGTATGATCAGAAAGCCGAAGCACCCAGATCCAATATCCCTTTCCATCAATATGTAAGGAACTGTAGCTTCTATCCATGCCATAAAAAGGGTTATCTTCTTCTGCCGGATAGATTTCATCTACCAGAACAGCCCCCTTGACTCTAAACCAGACTGAAGAATTGGGTAAATTACCTTTGCTTGATAAATTATACTTCCTGGAAATAACTTTTTTCCGTCCGGATGCATCAACAATCCAACGAGAATTAATGATTTTCTGGACTTTGCTCAATTCAACTACGTGGATTCTTTTAAAATGCCCCTCATCCTCAACATCAAGAAAACGCGTATTTTGTAAAATATCAATTTTATCTTGTAATAATGAAAAAAAATGATTTTCCAGTTTGCCACGTTTAAATTGATAGGAATTTTTTTGGGGAAAATTTCTAATTCCCATTTCTTTATAGAGTTCATCATTTGTATAAATAAACCGCATT
>NZ_JAXOQA010000047.1:0-14243 GCF_047307945.1 Commensalibacter sp. A3DC
CTTTAATTTATTATAGCTACAAATCTTTAAAATGCCACTTGTACGAATTACGCAAACACGACAATAACTTTCATTTCAATTATAATGTACCATCTCATTCAAGCACATTTAACCCTTACGGAAATCTAATTTTAACTGTTTCCCCTGAAGTTAAACAATTAATTGTAGAATTATAATTTTTATATTTTATCCAAAATTTTAATGCGTGTTTTACAAGCAATCGCGAATATGCAATTTTTAATGAAAAAATAAAGAGTGAAAAAATGGATTTCTCACTCTTTTATACACAGTAAATTCAGTAATCTTGAACAAGATTACAATATTTTCCTAATATTGCAATCAAATTTATTGTTTTTTTCTTAATGATTGACGAATGGCAATAGCTGTCAGATTCACGATACCTCGTGCCGTTGTATTTTCCGTAAGAACATGAAGCGGCTTTGTTGTGCCAAGCGTTATAGGACCAATCTGCAGTCCATTTCCAACCACACGACTCAAGGAAAATCCAATATTTGCCGCATCAAGACTGGGCATAATTAACAAATTGGCATTTCCTCTCAAGGGTGAATCATCAATTAATCTCGAACGCAAGGTTTCACTTAACGCAGCATCACCCTGCATTTCCCCGTCAATTTCCAATGAAGGATTCTTTTCACGTATTATGGCCAGGGCTTTTTTCATTTTTAATGCTGATTCAGATTTTCCCGTTCCAAAAGAAGAATAAGATAATAAAGCGGCTCTTGGTACCATACCAAACATAGATACCATTTCAGAAGCCAATAAGGTTAATTCAGCAATTTCCTCAGCCGTAGGGTCCAGATGTAAATAAGTATCCCCCATAAAAAGCGCTACATTTGACTGAATCATAGCAGAAATAGTATGGAATTCCTTTACTCCATCCTGTTTGGGGATAATATTTTTCAATGTCTTAAAATGACGATACCATTCACCAAATCCACCAACAAGTGCTGCATCAACATGACCCTCCCTTAAAAGCATCGCTGCTAGAATTGATTTTCTTCTATAGAGCTGTTCATACGCCAAAGACGGAGGAACACCCGTTCTTTCAACCAATCTCTGATAAGGTTTTTCCAGTGTTTGTAAAAATGCGTTATCCTTTTGGGGGTCATAAACTGTTAAATCCTTACCAATTTTTAAGCTTAACCCCAATTGAGTAATTTTTTCATGAATCCTTTTCTGGTCTCCGATAACATAAGGTAAAACCATCTGTTCATTAACCATAGTTTGAATAGCACGTAAAACCCTATCATTTTCGCCTTCAGAAAAGACAACCTTTTGGATTCCTTTATGTTGATGAACAGCTGCAAATACAGGTTGCATAACCTGACTGGTTCTGAACACAAATTGCATCAGATGCTCCAGATATCCATTAAAATCATCAATCGGACGTAAGGCAACCCCTGTTTGCATGGCCGCTTTTGCAACCGCTGGCGCAATTTCCAAAATTAATCGCGGATCAAAAGGTTTTGGCAAAATATATTCAGGACCAAAGGCAGGTGCCTGACCGCCATAAGCGGCCACGACAACCTCATTGGCTTCTTGTGTCGCCAGATTTGCTAATGCATAAGCGGCGGCTTTTTTCATCTCCTCGTTTATTTCGGTTGCCCCAACATCTAGGGCTCCGCGAAATATAAAAGGAAAACATAAAACATTATTAACCTGATTTGGATGATCAGAACGACCTGTTGCCATAATCGCATCTGATCGAATACTGCCAACCTCTTCTGGAGTGATTTCAGGTTCCGGATTTGCCAATGCCAGAATCAAAGGATTGGATGCCATTTTTGCCACCCATTCTTTTTTCAGAACTCCAGCCACAGAAACACCAAGAAAAATATCCGCACCCGCTATAACATCCTCCAAACGGCGAGCCTGCGTGTCTTTGGCATAACGTGCCATATTTTCTGGCATATTTGGATCGCGGCCTTGCCACACCACTCCATCAATATCCGTTAAAATGACATTTTCAGGTTTTAATCCCAGAGTTACCAATAAATTTACACATGCAATAGCTGCCGCCCCAGCCCCAGAAGTGACCAATTTAACGTCTTCAATTTTCTTATTCTGAATTCGCAAGGCATTAATGGTAGCCGCACTTACGACAATCGCCGTTCCATGTTGATCATCATGAAAAACCGGAATATTCATTCTGGATTTTAGATTCTGTTCAATAATAAAACATTCAGGCGCCTTGATATCCTCCAAATTAATTCCGCCAAAAGTTGGCTCAAGCGCCGCGACAACATTACAGAAATGTTCCGGATCATTGGCATCAACTTCGATATCAAAAACATCAATACCAGCAAATTTCTTGAATAAAACCGCCTTGCCCTCCATAACGGGTTTTCCTGCCAAGGGCCCGATGTTTCCCAACCCCAAAACAGCCGTACCATTGGAAATAACCCCAACCAGGTTACTTTTGGCCGTGTATTTGCTAGCCAAACTAGGATCCCTTTTAATTTCCAAACATGGTGCCGCCACCCCTGGGGAATAGGCTAAGGACAAATCAGTTTGAGTCGCCATTCTTTTTGTTGGTGTTATTGTTAATTTCCCTGGTGTTGGATATTCATGATAATCCAACGCATCTTGCTTAAATTTATGATCCATAATTTCCTCTTCATTGCAATCATGACATTTTTACAAATAAATCTTTGTAAAATTGGTAAAATTATATATCAAAGGCAAATGAAAAGAAAATAGGTTCTATATTCAAGTCGCAACAAGAATGTGGTGCGACCGAGAAGACTCGAACTTCCACGGGGTATTTCCCCACAAGCACCTCAAGCTTGCGCGTCTACCATTCCGCCACGGTCGCACGGGATTGATTTTCATAATTCAATCCAATATGCTTTCTCTATAACCGATGAAAGAGTTTCTAGCAATGGCTATCACACCAATATTTTTGCAAAAAAGCAAAAAAGTTGTTCCCTATCCCACAGCAATTCAATGGATGAAAAATTACGTTCAAAAAATATTTGATGGGAAAGCGGCAGAATGCCTATGGTTTTTGGAACATCCTCCGCTTTACACTGCGGGAACATCGGCAAAAGAGAGCGATTTGTTCAATCCACAGAATTTTCCTGTTTTTCATACTAATCGGGGTGGACAATGGACTTACCATGGTCCAGGAATGCGAATCATCTATGTAATGATGGATTTACGTAAACCCCATCCCACTTTTCCCGATCATGATATTCGCGCATTCATTCACAAACTTGAAGACTGGATCATTCTCACCCTTCAACAATTCAATATCGCAGCAGAAAAAAAAGAAGGGCGTGTCGGATTATGGGTTACCGATCCTGTTACAAAAAAAGAGAAAAAAATTGCCGCAATTGGAATTAAGCTATCCCATTGGATCAGCTGGCATGGAATTGCGTTGAATATTAATCCCAAACTGGAAAATTATTCTGGAATAGTCCCCTGTGGATTGAAGGAATATGGAATTACGAGCATGCATGAACTAGGAATTAATACTTCATTTGATACGATAGACCAAGTCCTCTGTCAAGCCTGGCAGCAAGTGTTTGTCTATTCTCTAAAATTGCGGTCACCACCTTCTGACCTTATGGTTGATCAGGATAGTTAAAATAATTATTTTTAACACTTAAACCCATATGAACATTTGAAATATTCATGATCGTTTGCCGTTTACGCACATCTATAGCTTGCATCTGATCAAGGGTTAACTGACCATTTACATCTTGAAACCGTAGAGTTAACAAACCTTGGGATGGATTATCCCCGCTTGCCAATGAAATTTGCAAAGCCTGTGTTCCCTTTTGTATTGCCGTTACAAGAATGGGTGATGATAAATGAACAGGGCTATTTAGCATTAATCCCAAAGGGTTTCTTGCCAATCCAATATGTGTAACAGAATGATCGTCAAAATTTTTTGCCACCATTTTTTTACCCTTTGCAACAACAATCATTGTGGAAGGGGTTTCATAATTTAAACGTAATTTTCCAGGTATATATACGATACGTCCTTCAGATTGATTACCATTTGACCAAATTTGCGTGAATTGTCCCTCAAATCCCCTTGGATCGTTCAGGGCACTTTCAACCCTTGAAATTGAAACGAGCTCGCAAGTAGGTCTTGCTTTCTGATTAGCCTGACATGCCATTAATATAAACGGAAAAAGCAATATTATTTTTTTGCATATCCCATTCATGATTTTATCTATTCTCATCGCCTTACCTCTTTATATCAAGATGATTAATTCTATATCAGAATTATAAAATATCTTTAATATGCCCTTTGAATTATAACCGTTTTTTGGAATATAATTCATTTTTCCCCAATTCTTGTGATATTCTTCCAAGAACAATGTTCCTTACTTTTCTATTCTATTTCTTATGAAATCAAAATACTTATGATGTTTAAAAAGAAATGGGCAACCATGTTTGATCCCAACAATGCAAAAACAACACCGCACCGTTATTGTGACATGCCAGGATGCAGAGAACCAGCAGAATATCGGGCACCAAAATCCCGTCACCAGTTACATGACTATTATTGGTTCTGTTTTAGCCATATTCGGGAATATAACAAAAACTGGGATTATTTCAGGGGAATGAATACTGCGCAAATAGAGGAACACATGCGTTCCGCCGCCGTATGGGATAAACCTTCGTGGAAGCTTGGTAGATTAGGAAAAAAAAATCTTTTAAATGAGCAATCATTCCATGATCCACTACGGCTTTTTCAAAAAACCAGAACAAAAACACATCATGATACCGGACAGAAACCCAATATCCCACAAGAATTACAAAAAGCTTTGCAATTACTGGAAATTAGCTGGCCACTTTCGTTGGCCAGTTTAAAAAAAAGATATACCAAGCTTGCCCGTAAATATCATCCTGATACAAATGGTGGTGACGCAGATTTGGAAGAAAAATTTAAAAAGATTAATGCAGCTTATTCCCTACTCCGTACATATTTGACAAATATGATTGAAGCAAAATAAAAAATCATTTAGATCATTAAAATAACTCTTCTACACAGGATAATTTCTATGTCCAGATCAACTTCAAACCTAACTAATCCCGATAAAACCAATTTACCTGACATTTCTATGTTATCAAAACCAGATAAATTGTTTAACGTAAGAAAAACCTTTGATATTGATCTTGATATGGAGGTCAAGGGATTTTCAAAAAAAACCTCACTGGTTCCCGATCTGGATCCAAACTATTTTTTTGATCTAGATACCACTCATGCCATTCTTGCAGGATTTCGATATAATCGACGGGTCATGATACAGGGATTTCATGGAACAGGAAAATCCTCCCATATCGAACAAATCGCTGCCCGCCTGAACTGGCCATGTATTCGCATCAATCTCGATAGCCACATTTCCCGTATTGACTTGATTGGAAAGGATGCCATCATCCTAAAGGACGGAAAACAAGTTACACAATTTCAAGAGGGTTTACTTCCATGGGCTTTAGAGCATCCATGCGCACTTATTTTTGATGAATATGATGCTGGCCGTCCTGATGTTATGTTTGTCATTCAACGTGTGCTTGAAACAGAAGGCAAACTGACCTTGCTGGATCAAAATCGAGTTATCCGCCCTGATCCATCCTTTCGTCTTTTTGCAACCGCAAACACCATTGGATTGGGAGATACGACCGGGCTGTATCATGGCACTCAACAAATCAATCAGGGTCAAATGGATCGCTGGAATATTGTTGCCGCACTGAATTATTTACCCCCTCCACAAGAAATTAAAATAATCATGGCAAAAATGAATGTACAGCCTCAGGACGCAGAAACAAAAAAACAGATTGAATCAATGGTAGCATTGGCCAATTTAACCCGAATTGGATTTGCCGAAGGGGAACTGTCTACTGTAATGTCTCCTCGCACTGTCATCAGCTGGGCTGAAAACTATACAATCTTTCATGATCTTGCATTGTCTTTCCGCCTAACCTTCCTAAATAAATGCGACCTGTCAGAACACGGAATTGTAGCAGAATATTACCAACGCTGTTTTAATGTTGACCTTTTAACAACCGATCCTAAAACGGTTTAAACAATATTAAATTATCCGATTTAACAAGAGGATTATAATGCCTAAAAATCAGAAGAACAGACAGACTGATTTACTCAATTTTCAAACCGCTTATAATCCTGAACGTTTCAAACAAGCCCTGATTGGTACCATACATACTTTAAGTGGTTATACGGCAACCAATATCAATTTCTGTTCAAGCACGGTCAACAATCGTCAATATCAATCCAAAAACAACAAGGAAAACGTGTATCTTCCACAACCACCAGAAATACAAGATGCAAAAACCCTGCAATTCATTAGGGGACAAGCTGATGCACTGGCCCTATATCTAAAATATCATGATAATGATCTTCCTTCACCACCAGACTTAACATCAGGGGATGCTCAAAATAGTTTCAATGCCCTGGAACAAGTCCGTGTGGAGGCATTAGGAAGCAAGAAGATGGCAGGGGTTGCCGCCAATCTGCAGGCAGTTATGGAACATAACAGTCATATAGAAGGGCATGCAAGGATGGACAAGGCGGAACAATTATCTCCTGCAAAAGCCCTTTCTTTACTTGTTTATGAAACATTGACTGGAAAAACAGTACCAACAGCATCTCGTAAAATTCTGCAATTATGGCGCAATCAATTAACACCCCAGGGTGAAAAAGCTCTCAAGGCCATGAAAGAGGCTTTGACTGACCAGGATCATTATGCACAAGCTACCAAACAATTGCTTCAAGCCTATCGTTTACTAGAAGGAGAAGAGGAAAAATCCGATAATGGCAAGGAAGAATCCTCTCAAGATACCGCGGATCAAAACAAAGATACCAATCCAGAATACCCTGAAGAAAAACAAGAACAGCAAGAAAGCGAACTTGAACAGCAATTTTCACAAATTCCACTGAATATGGAGGATCAAGAAAAACCGGATTCAACCATGGGAAGTGATAAATCTGAAAAAGCTGGTGGCCCCTCACAACAACCTCCGGATACCCTAGCTGATGTTGAAGATGCATCCTATCACATTTACACAAAATTATTTGATGAGGTAGTTACCGCTGAACAGATTTGCGATGTAAACGAGCTAGACTTCCTAAGAAACCAGCTTGATCAACAATTACAGGAAATACAAAATATCATATCCAAGCTGGCCAATCGTTTACAACGCAAATTGATGTCGCAACAAATCAGAAGCTGGAATTTTGATCAGGAGGAAGGACTTCTCGATGCCAGCAAATTAACAAGAATAATCACCAACCCAACCAATTCTCTGAGTTTTAAACAAGAAAAATCAACCGGTTTTAAGGACACGATTGTAACACTGTTAATCGATAATTCTGGATCCATGCGAGGACGCCCTATTTCGATTGCGGCAATGTGTGGAGATATTCTGGCCAGAACTCTTGAACGTTGTTCCGTTAAGGTAGAAATTCTCGGTTTTACAACCCAGACCTGGAAAGGTGGACGCAGTCGTGAAAAATGGTTGGCTGACAAACGTCCCCAGAATCCAGGACGGTTAAATGATTTACGCCATATTATTTATAAAGCTGCCGACCAGCCATGGCGACGAGCCAAACGTAATTTAGGCCTTATGCTCAAGGATGGCTTGTTAAAAGAGAATATTGATGGAGAGGCTCTTTTTTGGGCGTGGCAAAGACTTAAAACCCGTGTAGAAAAACGTAAAATTTTAATGGTTATTTCTGATGGAGCACCTGTTGATGATAGCACTTTATCGACGAATGGATCAGAATATCTTGAAAATCATCTTAAACGCATGATTCGCAAAATCGAAAATCGTGCTGAAATCGAGCTTGTAGCCATTGGAATTGGGCATGATGTAACACGTTACTACAAACATGCCGTGACAATCACCAAGGCAGAAGAATTAGGGGGAACAATGATTCACGAACTCACCAAACTATTTGATGAAAAAGACAAAATTCAATCTAAATAATTTTCAACCCCTTCATTAATACTCAAGAAAACCGGAGCATTAATGAATACGATCAGGATAACCCTTGCACAAACTGGGAAATTCTTTGACAGGCCTCTTCAAGAACGACATCATCAGCGGCATAAGCTATACGCAAGTAGGGACTTAAACCAAACGCTGATCCGGGAACAACCGCAACATAAGTCTCTTCCAATAATGCTTCAGCAAAATCCTGATCATTGGCAATCAACCTTCCCTGAGCTGTTTTTTTTCCAATACAGCCGGCAATACCTGGATATATATAAAAGGCCCCCTGTGGAATATTACAGCTTATACCATTCATTGCTGAAAAGGCGGCCGTCATTTTTTTACGACGTCGATCATAAGCCAGTTTCATTGATTCAACTTCTTTTTGCGCATATTGCAAAGCCGCAGTAGCAGCTGCCTGACTGACACTGCAGGCACCAGAGGTTGAATTGCTTTGAATTTTAAGCATCGCTCTAATCAAACGCTTTACCCCACCGGCATAACCTATACGCCAACCTGGCATTGCAAAAGTTTTAGAAACCCCATTCGCCGTTAAAATACGATCTTTTAATTCTGGTGCCAAAGCCGCCAATGAATAATGGCGTTGCCCGTCAAAAATCAAATGTTCGTAAATTTCATCAGCAAAAATCCATATCTGAGGATTAATCCTCAATACCTCAACCAATGCCAGCAAGTCTTCTTTTGTCCAGACAGCACCAGTTGGATTGCTGGGGGAATTCAAAATCAGCCATTTAGTCCTAGGCGTAATAGCGGCTTTTAATTGCCTTGCCTTTAAGACAAAATTATCTTTTTCAGGACAAACAACATGAACCGGATTCCCTCCTAGAAATCGTACCATAATCGGATAACTGGTCCAATAGGGTGCCGGAATAATGACTTCATCTTCCAGATCTAAAGTCGCCATCAAGGCATTGAACAAAATCTGTTTAACCCCATTTGCAACCATAATCTCGTCCAATGCATAATCGACACCATTTTCTTCCTTGAATTTTTTTTGTATGGCCTTTTTCAACGATAAAAAACCGTCTATAGGAGGATACTTCGTTTTTCCTTCCAAAGCCGCCTGATAACCTCCCTCAATAGCTATTTTGGGTGTTAAAAAATCAGGCTGTCCCAGGGCTAAGGAAATAACATTTTTTCCTTCTGCTTTCAGAACCCTTGCCCGCATTGACATAGCGATGGTTGCAGGAGCTTCAAACCCGCTCATTCTTGAGGCAAGAGCGGGCTCAATTGCAATTTCCTCATTATTCATAACCAATATCTAGCCCTAACTCAAATTCATGCAGAAATGTTTAATCCGTAAACAGGCTTCCTTAAGCAACTCTGTATTTGTCGCATAGGAAATACGGAAATATCCATCCATCATAAAAGCTGCTCCATGAACTGTGGCTACACCCTCTTCTTCCAGTAAAGCCGTTACGAAATCCTGATCACTATTAATTTTTGTCCCCTTACTGGTTGTTTTACCCAAACAATTTTTCATTGAAACAAACAGGTAAAAGGCCCCCATGGGTTTTAAACAGGATAGACCCGGTGCACCATTTAGGTTATCCAAAACCAGATTTCGCCTTTTTTGATAAGTAGCCACCATATCGGCAACTGAATCCTGTGAACCAGTCAAAGCCTCAACGGTTGCCGCCTGACTAATGGAACAGGGATTGGTTGTGGACTGTCCCTGCAACTTTATCATTGCCTTGATAAATTCTACAGGGGCGGCAGCATATCCAATACGCCATCCCGTCATCGAATAGGCTTTTGAAACACCGTTCATTGTAATTGTGCGTTCTTTAAGGCGTGGTTCAACCTGGACTACTGTTGGGGCAACCACCCCATCGTAAACCAGCTTGGAATAAATATCATCCGTCAAAACCCATACATTTGGATATTGCATCAAGACATCACATAAAGCCTGCAATTCTTCTTTACTGTATACAGCACCTGTGGGATTACAAGGGGAATTCAAAATCAGCCATTTCGTTTTAGACGTAATTGCTGCACTCAGTTGTTCGGGCTGCAACTTGAAACCTGCGTGCTCCTCCTTACAAGGAATGATAACTGGTGTTCCACCAGCCAATGTTACAATATCGGGATAAGAAACCCAACAAGGTGAAGGGATAATGACCTCATCTCCTGGATTAAGACTGGCCATCATCGCATTGAATATAACCTGTTTTCCACCACTGGAAACCATGATTTCTTCAGGTTGGTAGTCAATATTATAATCGGCTTTCAAACGTTGGGCAACTGCCTGGCGGACAGCTGGGGTCCCTCCAACATCTGTATATTTTGTCTGTCCGGACTGAATGGCTGCTATGCCTGCGTTCTTAATATTGATCGGCGTATCAAAGTCAGGTTCACCAGCCGAAAGGCTGATCACATCCTGACCCTTACTTTTCATGGCACGCGCCTTTGCACTAATCACCAGTGTCTGACTAGGCTGTATTTTTTTCAATCGAGCAGATAGAATATCCATTATTACCATTCCAGTTACGTAAACAATTCATTCATATAAAGCTTATCATTATATAAAATATTTATAAAAAACTTTATATAATATAGATCATGTTTTAATTAATTATAATAATTTATTTTTTATAAGACCATTTAACTTTTAAACGATCATTGAATTTAATTTTTCTCTTTTGAAAAATCTATATCGAACGAACTCATTTAAATAAATTTATTAAAACAAGAAAGATTATAAAACCAATGGAAATGGCTATTCTTAAATATCATGTTCTAGATTTCATAAAAAAAAATCAAGCAAAACCGATTCCAGCAAAAATATATCCCGGATTGAAAAATATAACGCAAATTACTGAAAATTTTAAAAATAACCTGGCTAACCAAACAATATTAAAAGAGCTCTGCCAATATTGCCTTACTTTTAAAAATTATATGTTGGCTGAAGCGTTAATAAATTTTCTTATAGAGATAGATTCAAACAATAAGGACTACTATTTTTTTAAGGCAACTATCCTTTTCTTGAAAAAAGATATAAACGCTTCTTTAGAAAAACTGGAAAAGTATCTCAATTTCATTTGTTCTTCTGACCTCTTAACAAGGGATATCATGTCCGAATTGGAAAAAGGTGAAATTACCAATTATTATATGTTTTTTTTACCCAATATCTTACAAAGATATAAATTGCCAATTCCAACCTCCGAATTTAACCTTTATCTTTTTCCCTATTCAATGCACGACGCAAATCAAACAATTCAACAGCGTTATGCAATTTACCTGGGCTATTATTGTGACAGACTTCAAGAACATTTTAGAGATCTGTTAAAAGGGTTACTGGACGAGGAATATGAATTAAATGGAGATACAACCTGGTATCATCTAAATGCAGGAAAATTGCAGTGGCTTCTCCATAATAGACCCTTGGCAGATTATCACTTTCAAAAATCCAAAGAACTGGCTCCTGAAACTTCCGTTTATTTCGACAATGAAGATAGTGGTGTATATAGTTGGTTAACAGAAAAGAGATACCAAAATTTTGAACAGGCTGATAAACATGATGATCCATTTCATCTGGAAAAATGGCAATGGTCATATGCTGATCTAAAAGGTCAACAGGCCGATTTACTATTCATTCTGGGTTGTGATTCCCGGTATTTAAAATATTTACCCAAATTTCTCTTTACTCTTGTAAAAGCACATAAAAGGGTAGATTTTCAAAGTAAAATCGTTCTTGCTCTTGCATTGGAAAATCCATCATCTCAACAAAAAGAATTTCTAAAGGAGATCTCTGAATTTATTCATAACACCATTTCTAATATGCATATTACCTATGGTTATGGTTCCTCACTTTATCGGGATGCAGCCTATTTTACCTGTTTACGTTTTCTTTTTGCGGAAAAACTTTATCAACGTTATCCTACAAAAACCTTTATTCTTGATATTGATCTCACCGTTACAGAGGATTTTTTCAGTAAAAAATTCCCTTTATTTGGCAATTATGATTTTGGTTTGAGACTTTTTGCTTTTGATAAAAATGGTGATCAGCTCGTGGGGGCACCTTGGTGTTTGGGAGCCGGAATTACATATCTAAACCATTCAGAAATCACCCCTAAAATTCTTCATTTTATCGGACATTATATAAAATGGGCTTATGATCCCCATAATTTTACCAATTGGTGTATTGATCAATGTGCTTTGTCACAAGCTGTCGAGCAATTTATACGCCCTTCCTGGAAAAATTTGGTAATAAGAGATATCGATCAAGAGAATTTATTTGATCTATCCAATTATTTTAAATCAAAAAACGATTTTTATTATCAAGCCCCCTACATCAGTGAAAATAATTTTAAGGAACAAATTCAATTATTATTGCATTAATTATATAAATCTTCAAAATAATGCATGAGTGCTGTTTGTAAATCCGGGAGAATAAAATGACACTAGAATTTTCATTATCTCAAAATCAGACCAAATCTTTTACACTAACCAGCGCAGCCCATAACATTGAATTAGGCAATTGGGAGATTAACAATCACCAGCTTGGCATTGAGGATGTTTTATTTTCTATTCAGCAAATCTGTCTGCATGGAGGAAAACAGGAAGGTTCCAGACTGATCATAATTAAATGTCCTGATGGATTGACCATCACCCTGAGCCCAACACGAGGAATGAATGTGATTGAAGCAACAGCTCCTGGCATTCGCCTGGGTTGGGATTCACCTGTAAAGGAGATAGTCAACCCCACTTTCATAAATCTTCAAAGTCGCAATGGCACCGGATGGTTGGAGGGTTTTAACGAAATGATGGTGCGTTGCGGTTATGAATGGTCTGGGCATCCTTTTACCGACACCAATGGTGAGCTTTATAGCCTTCATGGAAAAGCAGCAAATACACCAGCGTCTGAAGTTATTGTTGAGATCGATACTCTATTCCCATACGAAATCAAGATAAAAGGCTTAATTAAAGAAAGCACTTTCAAAAAAACCGATTTACGTGTTCTAACAGAGCTATCCTATATTCCTGGCTCCCACAGTTTTACCCTTCATGATCGCTTGACCAATCATGCCGATTACTCGCATCCCTATCAAATTATTTACCATAGCAATTTCGGTAAACCTCTATTAGAAAAAGATGCAAAATTTATTGCCCCTGTCAAAGAAATAAGTCCTTTTAACAACTATGCTCAAAATGGGCTAGATAATTGGCAAACTTATCGTGAACCTACCAAAGATTTTGATGAAATGGTATTTAATATCATTCCCTATACCAAAAAAGATGGAAGCACCATGGCCGCGTTGCATAATAAAAGCGAAAATAAAGGAGTTTCCATTGAATTCAATACTAAGCAACTTCCCTTTCTAACTTTATGGAAGAACACAGATACCGAAAAACAGGGATATGTCACAGGCATAGAACCAGGAACCAATTTTGCCTATCCTATGACAATTGAACGTGAACAAGGTAGACTTAAAAAACTTCATGCCGGAAAAACAGTTGAATTTAAATTGAGATATAACGCCTTACTTGATCGGCAAGCTGTTGAATTCATGAAAAAGGAAATTACCAATATTCAGGGCAATCAAGAAACCCAAATCAATCAAAAACCAGTCGCACAAGAATAACAGAATTGAAATAAAGGATTAATTGACATATCCCTTGTTCAATCAATCCTTATCCAATATTTGATATATGGATTAAAAAGTTCCTGGATTATAGTTTTTGGTAATACTATCGCAATAAGAGCCTGTTTTAACATACAAAATAACACCATATAAAGTCGATTGAATATAACAGCCAGAAAAAATATCTTTAGCATCTTTTGGAAAATCTGGAGAGGCCCTGCCAATAACATTTTTATGCATGTAATACTCCCCATTTAATAAGCCGTTTACATACCAAGGGTTTGACAATCCAACAAAATCAAAAATTTTCCTTGTTAATGGATGTGTTTTCATAATGGTTTGTTGAGAAGAAAACCTCAAATCATCGCGGATAAATGTAATCCCCTCCACTTTCTTATTACCAAAATGATAAATAGATTGTAAAATTTCCTGTACTATTAATGCATTCTTCTGATGATCTATTCTTTTCAGGTTACATAATGCTGATGACAAAAGCAAAGATGTCCATAAATAACAAATTGGAACCAAAAGCATTATCTTTGAATGACAACCAGCCTTTTGAACATACAGAAATATAAAAATGAAAAAGGCTGATATACCCATCATTTCACGTGTATTACCACTGGGTATATTTAATATAATATTTGA
>NZ_JAXOQA010000048.1:0-14210 GCF_047307945.1 Commensalibacter sp. A3DC
AACCGAAGGCTCCCATTAATGCTGGCTGTAAGACAAAAAAAACCATCATTCTGGCATGAGTCTGGAAAATGTTGATGGCAGCAGTTTGGTCATGAATTTGAAATAATAAAGGTAGAAATTCATTCAGTTGGTAATATAAAGCGGTGATCCCTCCACTTAATCCTGCCAAGATAGCCAAAATAATGGCACTCATTCCTACTTTATAATTGATTTTCATTAATAATTTTCCACAAATATACTTTTTTTAGAGTATATCTATCTTTCAAAACTAACCAAAGTAAATAATCCTAAAGGCGGGACCGAATTTATTTCAGCCCTTTTTAACACTTCTGGTGGTAACAAGGACTGAATGGCAAAATCGGGATGCCAACCCAATGCCTTGGATGCAGGAGCCATAATTCGTTCAACATATGACCGGAGTCCTTTTTGAGCTATAAAATGATTCACAAAAAGAATATGTCCACCAGGCTTCACTACACGTTGTAATTCCTTAAACAATCGGTCTGGATGAGGCACAACCGAGGCAACAAACATGCCGACCGCAATGTCAAAAGAATCCGTTTCAAAAGTCGTTGCTTCAGCATCCATTTCCAACAATGCATCAACATTATCGATTTTTTCTTTTTTCACACGCTGTTTGGCCTTTTCCAGCATATCGGTTGAAAGGTCAATACCCGTCACTCTTTTATCATTATGATAAGAAGGTAAAGCCAGGCCAGTTCCGACACCCACCTCTAATATTTTTTTCCCCGGTAAAGAATTAACCTTTTCAACGGCACATCGTCGGCCAAATGAAGAAACTGTACCAAAAACAGTATCATAAACCTTGGCCCAGCGACGATAGGCAAGCTTAACTGCATCTGCATTTAAGGCAGTATGAGGTAAAGGAGACACGCTATTGCTCCAAATTTGGTGAAATAACAAAATAATACAAAAATAACACTTTATAATCCAATTTCATAAAAATAGAAATTTTTTTTATTTACCTTAAAATTAAAGTATTATTTTTTATAATTTTTCTTTGGATAATCAAAATTCATCGAACACTCTTTATTGTTTCCCGAATTATGTCTATACTCCATTTTGTTAACAAATTAAATAAATATAATTAGGACTTAAGCGTTAAAATGTTAATGACAATTGTGGTATGGATCCTCGCGATTGGATCAATCATACTATGGAGCTATAATTTTACTTACCTAAAACATCGTGAAATATACGAGTGGTTTGATAATAAATTTGGCAAGGATGACCCCATACCGCCAATGCCTTCAAAATCGAATTCTGATCAATCCAGTGATGACAAAAAAAATAATCTTTAATTCTTTTTCATTTTAGATAGGATTCAATAACATTCCAGATACAAGCTGCAGAATTCATTTGATTAAAACGGTCCAGCTCTTGTAACCCTGTTGGTGAGGTGACATTAATTTCAGTAAGGTAATCCCCCAATACATCTATCCCAACAAAAATCAACCCCTGCTCTTTCAGGGTTTTACCTATTTTAGAGCAAATATAAAGATCCCGTTCAGTTAATTGAGTTTTCTCCGCCACTCCCCCAACATGCATATTGGATCGCATATCTCCTTTTTGCGGAACTCGATTGATTGCACCGATAGGTTCCCCATCAACTAAAATGATCCTTTTGTCTCCCCTTTTAACGGAAGGCTCGTAACGTTGCACCATCAGGGGTTCATTGGATATTGAAAACTGCATTTCTAACAATGCATTAAAATTCTCATCCTCATCCTGAATGCGGAAAACGCCTACACCCCCATTCCCGAACAACGGTTTAACAACAATATCTTTGTATTCCTCCCTAAACATCCGAATTGTTTCGACATCGCGGGAAACAAGCGTGGGAGGCATTAATTCAGGCCAAAATGTAGCCATTAATTTTTCCGGTGAATTTCGAACGGATTTTGGATTATTTACAACAAATACCTTGTCCTTGCCCACACCATGAATACGTTCCAGAATATGTGTGGCAGTAATATATCCCATATCAAAAGGTGGATCCTGGCGCATCAACAGCACGTCAAAATCTGCCAGATTCACGGTTTCCACTTCTCCAAATTTTACATGATCACCTGTAACCTTTTGAATATTAACTTTTCGACCTCGTGCTGTTACATACTTACTTTTTTCATTGTTGAACAAACTTAAGCTATTTACAGAATAAACAAAAAGTGAATAACCACGAGCCTGTGCCTCGAGCATCAATGCAAATGTTGAATCTCCATGAATATTTATTTTTTCCAAAGGATCCATTTGTACCGCGATTTTTAACATTTTTAAATATCCATTCTATTCTGACTCTGCATCATAAGTGATTTCTAAAATTTCAAGGTATTTTTCACCAACAGGGGTTTGCAACCTTATTTCATCCCCTACTCTAGCACGCATTAATGCCCTAGCTACAGGGGATACTAAACTTATTTGCCCTTTTTCCGTGATTGCTTCGTCTGTTCCAACAATAGTAACCCTATGCTCACAATCATCCTCAGTTAAATAACGCACTGTAGCACCAAAAAAAACCCGATCTTTTCCCTGTTGATCAATGGGGTTTACAATTTGTGCGTTCTCTAACCGTTTGGATAAAAATCGAACCCGACGATCAATCTCACGCAATCTTTTTTTTCCATAAAGATAATCTCCATTTTCAGATCGATCTCCATTACCGGCTGCCCATGAAACAATTTCCACTATTTTTGGACGCTCTTCATGCAATAGTTGTAATAATTCCTTTTTCAAACGTGTATAACCCCAAGGGGTGATATAAGGTAAAGACATA
Source organism: Commensalibacter sp. A3DC (assembly GCF_047307945.1). Taxonomy (NCBI): domain Bacteria; kingdom Pseudomonadati; phylum Pseudomonadota; class Alphaproteobacteria; order Acetobacterales; family Acetobacteraceae; genus Commensalibacter; species Commensalibacter sp. A3DC. The sequence continues at coordinate 2,795 of NZ_JAXOQA010000048.1, forward strand.
TAAACAAACCTAAATTCTAAAATAATCCCTATATTCCCATAAAGGAATAGAATATCCTGCCTTTTAAAATTTGCCCCGGTTTTAAGATAAACAAGCCGCGATCCGAAATTTCTGGCATATTGATTGCATTATTCATGTTAGTTGCCGGTTCCATAGTAAAAAAAGATTGGTCTGGCGGGGTATATACAACAAAATGCCGAAAAATAACGCTGGCAGAAACCGTTAAGAAACTATTACTATATTTCCAGCGGATAAACGCTTCGCGACCCCAGTTCACATAACAATTATCCAGAAAATCGTCTTGTTTCAAAATACGCATTTGATCAAAGTTCCATTGATCTTCGTTCAACATGCGACCCTCTGGCAATCCATCCGGACCATTGTTCCATACAGACGGTGCCGAAAAACCGATTTCAACAAGATTTCTTCTTGGCAAATAGGGATGAAAGCCCATCCCGATGGGTTGTTTGCAAATATCAGTATTTTTACATGACATTTGTATAAACAATCCACTTTCATAAACACAATATCTCAACCTGGCAAAATATGCATAGGGCCATTCCTTTTGAGATCCCTTATCCGGATTATAATTCAAAGTTAAAACAACACTATTTTCCGTAAATGATTCAAGATCCCAAGACTTTTGCCATGCATTACCATGAATGGAATCCTTTCCGTTCGACGCATTGGGGGTTAATTGATAAACACTGTTATTGAATTTAAATTTACCGTTTGCAATACGATTAGAATAAGGCAACATTGGATAGGCTGCAATAATCTGGTCAGAATGTCTCGTCAAGGGCGAACGCTCGACTGGATAAAAAATCAATAAATCTTTTCTCAACCAATATGCTATGGCTCCACCCAAAGAAGGATATATGCCGATTCTATTATTTCCCGCCTTAATTTCCAGCATCCCGCATCCCTATTTAATGTTTCTTTGATCTTTGACGCCTCGATGGACCATAGCCTCCCCCACCAGGTCCAAGAGGTCTTGGTTTAAAATTGCTTTTTAGGATTCTCCCCTCTTCTCTGGTACGGATTGTCGGTTCAATATCAGAAATTAATCCCATATCTAAATCTTCCAATCTCTTTATTTCATCTCGTATACGAGCAGCCTCTTCAAACTCAAGATTGGTGGCGGCGTTACGCATTTCCTTTTCCAATTCTGCTATGGTTCCTTTCAGGTCCTTCCCTACCAGAGAATGAATATCAGAAAATTCTGTTGGGGAAACCGTTACATAATCCTGCTCATAAACAGAAGCAATGATCTCTCCAATTTTCTTTTTTACTGTTGCTGGAGTAATATTATGATCTTCATTCCATTGTGTCTGTTTTTCACGACGTCTTGCAGTTTCTTCGATCGCATATTTTAAACTGTCCGTCATTTTATCCGCATATAATAAAACACGCCCATCAACATTTCTTGCTGCCCGTCCAATCGTCTGTATCAAAGAGGTTCTTGACCTTAAAAATCCTTCTTTGTCAGCATCAAGAATGGCTACCAATTGACACTCCGGTATATCCAGACCCTCCCTTAGAAGATTGATCCCTACCAGAACATCTATCACACCCAAACGCAAATCCCTTATAATCTCTATACGCTCCAAAGTATCGATATCTGAATGAAGATAACGTACCTTTATACCAGCTTCATTCATATAATCAGTTAATTTTTCAGCCCATTTTTTGGTTAGCGTTGTAACAAGAACACGCCCACCCTTCTTGATGACCTTATTTGCCTCGGATAATAAATCATCCACTTGCAATTCAATTGGTCTTATATCAGTAACAGGATCAGTCAAACCGGTTGGACGTATGACCTGTTCAATAAACACGCCTCCTGTTTTCTCTAACTCCCAGGGACCTGGTGTCGCACTGACAAAAATGCTCTGGGGACGATAACAATCCCATTCCGCAAAATTAAGTGGCCTATTGTCCATACAAGAAGGGAGTCGAAAACCAAAATCCGAAAGCGTTTTTTTACGTGCATAATCCCCCCGTTCCATTCCTCCTATCTGAGGTACACTTACATGACTTTCATCCACGATAAGCAAGGCATCTTCTGGCAGATATTCAAAAAGAGTAGGCGGAGGTTCACCGGGATTGCGTCCTGAAAGATAACGGGAATAATTCTCAATACCCTTACACAATCCTGTTGTTTCGATCATTTCAAGATCAAAAGTTGTACGCTGTTGAATACGTTCGGCCTCCAACAATTTGCCTTCAGCTACAAATTGATCAATTCTTTCCTTCAACTCAACCTTGATATTTTTAATTGCCTGATTCAAGGTTGGTCTTGGCGTAACAAAATGACTATTGGCATAAATAGCTATCGATTTTAAATTTGCTGTATTAACCCCGGTCAAAGGATCAAATTCGTTAATTGATTCAACCTCATCCCCAAAGAGCTGAATTCTCCAGGCACGATCAGCGTTTTGAACGGGAAAAATATCTATTGTTTCGCCTCTTACACGAAACGTTCCCCGCTGAAAGGCCATATCATTTCTACGATATTGCTGTTCTACCAAAGCTTTTAGCAAATCCTCACGATTTAACACTCCACCTTCCTCAACCCGCACAACCATATGAGAATAGGTTTCTGGAGATCCAATACCGTAAATACAGGAAACAGAACCAACTATAATAACATCATTACGTTCTAGTAAAGCCTGTGTGGCCGCATGTCGCATACGGTCAATCTGTTCATTGATCTGACTATCTTTTTCTATATAAGTGTCAGATCGAGGCACATAGGCTTCCGGTTGATAATAATCATAATAACTGACAAAATATTCAACCGCATTATTTGGAAAAAATTCTTTCATTTCTCCATAAAGCTGCGCTGCAAGCGTTTTATTGGGTGCTAAAATCAAGGTTGGTTTTTGCACGGCCTCAATAACCTTGGCCATGGTAAAAGTTTTGCCTGAACCTGTTACACCCAATAAGACCTGGTCACGATCTCCAGCCTCAATTCCATCAGTAAGTTGTTTGATGGCGTTTGGCTGATCTCCTGAGGGCTGAAATTGCGATACAATTTCCAACCTGTTCATTTTCGGCTTTGCCGGAATCTTTTCTGGATGAAAAATGACAGTTCCGCTTCTTTTTGGTTTTTTCATGGAAATTATCTGATTTTGTTATGATTTCTATATTTGATTTAAGATTAAGACTTTGTATTTGCTATATTATATAGCATAATAAATGGGCTACTAAAATGAACAATCCCAGTTCATAGATCAAAAAAACAAATGTCTGTTTTCATCGCCTGAAATATTCGATAAAATCCATTTATATAAAAGATCATTCATTTAAATCAAACAGAGATACAATGTCTAATTCATCTTGTCACACCAATCAGCCGAATCATGATACACTAAAATCCGAAAAGAAAAAATCGGATCAACTTCCTTCTTGGGACCTGACAGATTTGTACCCATCACCCGATTGTCAAGAATTAAAGAATGATCTGCAAAAAGCTCAAACCCTCATCACACAATTTTCTGAAAAATGGAAGGGAAATTTATCCCAGACATCAAGTCAGGAATTAAACCAAGCTCTTAAAAGTTATGAAATAATCAATGAAATATTGGGAAGAATTGGATCTTATGCTCAACTGATTTTCGCAACTGATTCGACCAATCCTCAAAATATCAAATTTTATCAGGATATCCATGAAAAAATAACTGGATTAAGCACGCAGTTTCTTTTCTTTACTCTGGAATTGAACCAGCTTAGCGAGGAAAATGTCAAGAATAAAATGCAGGACAACGAATTACTGCAGTGGAAACCGTTTCTTGATAAAATCCGTATATTGCGCCGTTATCAGTTAAGTAATGAAATCGAAAAGCTTTTCCATGAAAAAGCAGTTACGGGTGCCAATGCATGGTCAAGATTATATGACGAAACATTGGCGACCCTGGAAATCCCCCTAAAAGATAAAACCGTCCCTTTAGGTGAAGCTTTGAATAAATTATCATCTTCACAGGCAAAAGAAAGAAAAGATGCAGCCCAGGGATTGAGTTCGGTATTTTCGAAAAATCTGAGACTTTTCTCGATTATTACAAATACGCTGGCAAAGGATAAGCAAATCTCTGACCAATGGCGTGGTTTTTCCCGTCCAGACTCACAACGAAATTGTGATAACCAGATTGAAGACAGTGTCGTTGATGCACTGGTTACCGCTGTTACCAATAATTATCAAAATCTGTCACACCGCTACTATCTTTTAAAAGCAAAATGGCTGGGTGTGGACAAATTACATCATTGGGATCGTAATGCTCCCTTACCGGAAGATCATGATCAACCTATACACTGGAGAGACGCGAAGACAATCGTTTATCAAGCGTATCATGAATTTGATCCTCGGCTGGGCAAAATGATTGATCAGTTTTTACATAGTCCATGGATTGATGCCACACTACGTACCGGGAAATCCTCTGGTGCCTTTGCCCATCCCACTGTTCCATCGGTTCATCCCTATATTCTTCTTAATTACCATGGTCGCAGCCGAGATGTCATGACATTGGCCCATGAGCTGGGGCACGGAATTCACCAGATTCTTGCTGCAAAACAGGGATATATTCTATCTGATACACCGCTGACCCTTGCTGAAACAGCCAGTGTATTCGGAGAAATGCTGACTTTCCAGAGCCTTTTAAAAAACCAAACAGATCCCAGACATCGTCATATTCTCCTAAGCCGTAAGGTTGAGGATATGTTAAACACAGTAGTAAGACAAATTGCATTTTATCAATTTGAACGCAAGGTTCACGAAGCCAGACATGAGAACGAGCTTTTACCTGAACAAATTGGTCAGTTCTGGCTTGAAACTCAACAAAAAAGCCTTGGCCCAGCTTTTGAATTTACACCAGACTATAATACATATTGGACATATATACCGCATTTTATCCATACACCTTTTTATGTTTATGCCTATGCGTTTGGAGATTGTTTGGTAAATGCACTCTATAATGTCTATCAGGAAGGGTTTCCCGACTTCCAGGACCTTTATATTGAAATGCTGAAGGCGGGTGGAACAAAAAGTCATAAAGAACTTTTGGCGCCTTTTGGATTGGATGCCTCTGATCCAGCCTTTTGGCAAAAAGGATTAAATGTAATCAATGATTTCATAGATGAACTGGAACAAATTTAGATGGTACATAATAACGATAATCTTGATAAAACCAGTTTATTCAGTGGAATGAAACGTATGGTCAATTCTACCCGGGCGGTGGGGGGGATTGCCGCACGGTTGGCTGGTGAAAAAATGGGAATACCGATTAACAAAGCTTCCCATGCAGAAGAGTTGAAAAACATTCTTGGGAATCTCAAAGGCCCCATGATGAAGGTGGCGCAATTAATCAGTACCATTCCCAATGTCCTGCCTGATGAATATGCCGATGAATTGGCGCAGTTACAATCAAATGCCCCTCCGATGGGATGGTCTTTCGTCCGTCGTCGCATGAGGGGAGAATTGGGTCCGAACTGGGAAACCGCTTTTGACGAATTTTCACATGAAGCTGTCGCCGCAGCCAGTCTTGGTCAAGTCCACAAGGCAAAATTGCACGATGGAAGGGAAGTTGCCTGTAAATTACAATATCCCGACATGATTAGCACTGTTGAATCAGACCTCAAGCAACTTCGTCTATTAATTGCTTTATACCATCGATTGGACAATGCAATTAAACAGGACGAGGTTTACAAAGAGCTTGTTACACGTTTACAGGAAGAACTGGATTATAAAAGAGAAGCGGCCAATTTAAGACTTTTCTCCTACATGCTCAAAAATAATGACACAACAGTTATACCAAATGTAATTGAAAATCTTTCCACTGAACGTCTTATAACCATGGATTGGATAGAGGGCAAGAATCTAAGATCCATGATCACACCTGAATTAGATCAGGCTCATCGGAACAATATTGCCCGCGCACTCTTTAAAGCCTGGTATATTCCTTTTTATCAATATGGTGTCATTCATGGTGACCCGCATATGGGAAATTTTCTTATCAATCATCAAAATCAACTGTGTCTTCTTGATTTCGGTTCGATACGAATTTTTCAGGGTAAATTTGTCAAGGGTGTTATTGATCTTTGCCGTGCCGTAGAAACTAACAATGAGGAATTAGCCTATCAGGCCTATACCTCATGGGGATTTAAAAATATTTCCAAAGAGACAATGACTGTTCTAAATGAATGGGCAAGTTTTCTCTATGCCCCCCTTACCCAGGATAAAGACCGTTATATACAAGATGATACAGATCCGGATTTGGGACGTAAATTGGCCAATAAAGTACATAAAGGGCTTCAACAAGCTGGGGGAGTGACACCACCACGAGAATTTGTTCTGGTTGATCGTTCTGCGATAGGACTTGGAAGTTTATTTACAAGATTAAATGCAAAATTAAACTGGCATCAATTATTTCAGGAAATCATTGCAGATTTTAATGTTGACAAACTGGATCAGGAACAGGAAAAGGCAATAGAATTGGCCCGTGTTCCCCCCCCTTTGGAATAGAATAACGGCTACAGTGATTTAGTATGGAAAATTTGCTAGATCACTGTAGATATCAGGCAGTTAAAAGATTTAATACAAACCTTTAACTGCATGATATAATTTTTTGAATTTTTGATATTTTTCTTGATATTGCGCACTGACAGATTGATTGGGAACATAGGTTGCCTGTATGGAAGGTTCTGGCAATAAATCTCCAAATGCTACATTTGGATGACAACTCAACATTGCCAATCTTGCGGCACCCAATGCTGGCCCCACATCTCCACCTTCACGATATTGCAACGTTTCTCCTGTAATATCAGCAAGCAATTGACGCCAAAAAGAGCTTCTTGCCCCTCCGCCAATCAAACTGATATGGTCTGGCCTTAAACCCGTGGCATGTAAAACTTCCATACCCTCCGCCAATCCAAAACTTACCCCCTCTATTACTGCCTTGGCTATATCCTTCCGATCATGTTGATGGGTTAAGCCAAACAACATTCCATTTGCCTGGGGATTATTATGAGGCGTTCGCTCACCCGAAAGATAGGGAAGAAAAATAACGGATGATGGAATTGAAGAGGCCTGTCCTGCCATTTCCAACAATTTAGGCACTGTCTGAATTCCCATAATCCGAGCAGCCCAATCCAAACAGGAAGCAGCACTCAGCATAACAGACATTAGATGCCAGGTGTTCGGCAATGCATGACAGAAACTGTGAACAGCCTGTTTACAATTATTCAAAAACCCATCACTCGCGACAAAATATACCCCAGATGTTCCCAAAGAAAGCATAGCCTGACCTTTTCGCCAGATACCAACCCCAATTGCTCCAACGGCATTATCACCACCACCGGCAATAACCGAAACTTTTGAAGTCATTCCCCATCGTTGCGCTAATTCAGGTTTAACCGTTCCGGTTGCCTGATTGCCTTCAAACAATTGAGGCATATTTTTTCGCGTCAACCCACATGCCTTTAATAAATCATCATTCCATTGACGATTTTTGACATCAAGCCACATAGTTCCAGATGCATCAGACATATCAGATGCATAAATTCCCGTTATCAACCAGCGAAGATAATCCTTGGGTAATAGGACTTTATCAATTTGTTGATATACTTCCGGCTCATGTTTGCGAACCCAAGCTATCTTGGGTGCGGTAAAACCAGGCATCAGTATATTGCCTGTTATCTCTCTTGAATTTTGTACATTCTCCTCAATTTCATTACACTCCCGATAGCTACGCCCATCATTCCATAAAATAGCAGGTCGCAATATTTTACCATTTTTATCCAGCAAAACTGCCCCATGCATTTGACCCGTCAACCCTATCGCTTTTACATCTTTCAAGGAATATTGACTCGATAGTGACAAAAAAACCTTGTCTGTCGCCTTCCACCAATCAATTGGATTTTGTTCTGACCAAAAGGGATGGGGACGATAAACTTTCAGTTTTTCAATATGGCTGGCGACAATCTGATGGTTATCATTCAATAAAATACCTTTAATACCTGATGTTCCAAGGTCAATCCCGATATACATAACCATCCTTTATAATGAAATATAATACAAAAATAATATCACTTATTTGACTGTCCCAAGCGTGACGCAGGAATTTGAAAATCCCTTATTGCAACTTTCATTCAAAAGTTTTTTAGCCTTCCCCTTATTCTTTGGAAAATCCTTACCAGACAGAAAAGCCATTCCAAGATTATACATAGCCTGGGCATTCCCTTCCTTAACAGAATTTTGCAAATAATATTCTGCCTTGCCAATATTCTTCTTAACATCCTGTCCAGTCAGATATATCTGTCCCAAAAGACGGGCCGCTTCGGAATTTCCATTACTAGCCAAGATATCAAATAGTTTAATTGCCTCAGATACGTCTTTTTTTGTACCAACCCCCTTATAATACATCTTGGCAAGAATGAATTGGGAATCTAGATCTCCTGCCGCAGTGCCTTGCATATAATATTGGAAAGCCTGACTGTCATCTTTTTGAACCCCCAATCCATTCTCATAAAGTTGACCCAGATTATAATAAGCCTTTACTTTCCCCTGTTCAGCCGCCTCCCTAAACCAATAAATGGCCTTGGAGTAGTTCTTGTCAATCTGATCATTATTTTTATATAATTCTGCCAAAACAAACTGGGTTTGTGCATCTCCCTGATTTGCACCCTTTTGATAGTATTGAATGGCCTTATTGATATCCCTTTTCACCCCTTGACCTGTTTCATACATCAAACCTAAAGTATAGATCGCATGAATATTATTTTGCGCTTCAGCCTTTTCAAACCAGAATTTGGCCTGATCATAATTTTTTTCTATGAAAAATCCCTGTTCATATAATTTACCCAGATAGAATTGCGCCTGAGCGTTCCCCTGTATTGCAGATTTTTTATACCAATCAACGGCTGCTGACGGGTCTTTCGGAATTCCGCTGCCTTTTTCATACATAGTGGCCAATTGAAATTGTGCCTTACTATCTCCTGCCTGTGCCGCTTTTTTAAAAAGATCAAAGGCTTTCTGAAAATCCTTGTTAACCCCTCTTCCTTCCAGATATAATTCCCCCAGGGCATAAATGGCGTCATTATTTCCGGAATTGACCGCCATGTTGAACCAGTTCAATGCCTTGGAATAATCCTGGGAAACAATTTTTCCCTCTTCATACAAAATCGCCAATTTATATTGTGCTTCCGAATATCCTTTTTCAGCAGCCTGCTGCAATAAAGATAATGCCAATTGCGAATTTGGATTAACCCCTTTACCCACCATATACATCATTGCGAGATTGTATTGAGCTGTCACATTCTTTTTCGAGGCTTTTTCATACCAATAAAGAGCCTTGGAATATTCTTTATCAACCCCAGTCCCGTTTTCATACATATTGCCAAGTTTATATTGGGCGTCAGCATAACCTTTATAGGCGGCCTGTTCAAAACATCGTTGAGCCAATTTCGGACTTTTTGTAATATTTTTCCCTTCCAGATAAAGACTTCCAAGAAAATACAAGGCATGAATATTTCCCTGATCGGCAGATTTTTTGATCAGTTCTATACCTTTAGTTACATTTCTATCATTTCCCTCAAGATAAATGATACCCAATTGATACTGCGCATTTGTCTCCCCCTTGTCTGCAGCGGTTTGATACCAGCGAATTGCACGTGAAAGATCTTTTTTTACCCCTTTGCCATTTTTGTACATATTGCCAAGTACATATTGGGCCTTTACATATCCGTGACGGGCTGCCTTGCGATATAACTGAATAGCTTTTTGATAATTCTGCTCGGTGTTTTCGCCATATTCATACATCACACCCAGCATATATTGAGCCTCGACATTTCCCGCCTCAGCTGATTGCTCAAAATATTCACGTGCTTTTTTATAGTTCTGAGACGTACCCTCACCCTGCATATAAAGATTTGCACGATTAAATTGTGCCTCAATAAATCCCTGACGAATCGTTTTATAGAAACAGATGCACAAAAACACAAAAATTATGCAAATTACTGCTGCACTTTTACCGATAAAGGCAATCTTAGATCTGGACATAAACCCAACAATAACAAAAAAGAAAATGAATTAAGGCTGAATTATAAAGAATTTAATCGATAAAATAAACTTAACAAATCAATTTATTAAAGGCTCGGATTCCGCTTTATCTCATCTTAAAACCTGATAATGAAATATACCAGTTACAGATATCATGTTTCGCTTAATCGAATTAGCTCCATCCCTTTTTGATGATCGTGAGGTATTCCTCTTCCCTCTAGATACATTTTTCCAAGGATTAACTGTGATTTTTTATGATTTTGATCGGCAGCTTTTTGAAACCATGCCGCAGCCTTATGATTATCCTGGATAACACCATCTCCCTTATAATACATGACCCCCAAATTAAATTGAGCCAAAACATAACCTTGTTCCGCAGCTTTTTTAAAATAATCATAGGCCTTTTGAAGATTTATTCTTGATGTCTTTCCAGTTAAATAAAGATATCCCAAATTATATTGAGCATTCATATCATTTTGATCGGCTGCCTGTTCATACCAATACACGGCTTTGTCAATATTCTGGAGGACACCCTTACCCTCCTCATACATTTGTCCAAGCATGAATTGCGCCTTGACGTAACCCTGCATCGCGGCCTTGTTATAAAAGCTGAAAGCCCTCTTATAATCTAATTCGACCGTATTTCCAGTAAAGTACAGATTGGCTACAAAATATTGTGCCTCAACGTCATCCTGATAGGCGGCTTTCTCAAAATATCCTCTGGCTTTATTAGTATTTTTTTCTCCACCTTCACCATTCCAATACATCAAAGCTAGATTATATTCCGCTTTACGATCTCCCTGATTAGCAGACAGTTCAAAATATTCACGTGCTTTTTCAAGATCCCTCGAAACACCTTGACCATTCATATAGATGAACGCCAGATTAGTTTTTGCCTCCATATTACCTTTTTGGGCGGCCTGTTCGAAATAAACTCTTGCTTTACTATAATCCTTATCAACACCCTTACCATCAAGATAGATTAAACCTAGATTGAATAAAGCCTCACCCTCACCCTGACGAGCGGCCATTAAAAAATATTCATTGGCCTTTTGATAATTTTGCTCGACAATTTGGGCATCCATATAAATCTGCCCCAGTATCATCATTGCCTTTGTATTACCTTTTTGGGCCGCATTTTCAAACAATTCAAAAGCTTTTTCAACGTCAGCTTTGACACCCAAACCCTCGTAATAAATTATAGCCTTATACAAAATACCTTGCGCATATCCCGATGCAGCAGCTTTTTCAAAATATTCCAAGGCTTGTTTGTAATTTTGTGAAACACCATCCCCGTTAAAATACATTAAACCTATATCAACAGGATTGTTTCGTATTGCAGGTGAAGTTTCAGTTTGTATCCGA
>NZ_JAXOQA010000049.1:0-14176 GCF_047307945.1 Commensalibacter sp. A3DC
GGTTTAATCCTACAAAAGGATTTGGTTTTATTGTCCCTGAAGAAGGTGGCAAGGACGTTTTTGTGCATATTACAGCTGTTCAGGCTGCTGGACTTCGTGATTTGAAGGAAAATCAGCGTGTAAGCTATGATATTGTAACAGAAAGAGGTAAAGCTGCTGCAGCTAATCTCAAGCCTTTGTAAGATCGAAGCATACGATTACTGGTATTAGAGTTATCTATTTACCGTAAGCAAGCCAGCTCTTTTGATAAAGAGCTGGTTTTGTTGTTTATGATGATTTATTTTTCATAAAAAGGGTCGTCTGATTGATTACCTCTTGTAGGCTCTGTCTTCGTATCGGAACATTTTTTGGGAAAGCGGACAATACACGAGTTGGTGTACGACGGTCCAAAATAATAAAAATTCCCTTGTCTGATTGATTACGTATCAATCTGCCAAAAGCCTGTCTTAAGCGCAAGCGAACAATTTGCTCATCATAAAGATCGGGTTTGTCTTTATAAAAATACTTTCTTCTTTCTCGATAAAGAATATCAGGGCGAGGCCAGGGTATTCTTTCAAATACAACAAGGCGTAAAGAATTACCTGGAATATTGATTCCATCCCGCATGGCATCAGTACCCAATAGACAGGAGCGCATATCATTTTTAAACAATTCAACCAGACTATTATTACTCAATGGATCGATATGTTGTGCAAAAAGAGAAATATTATTTTTTTCCAAAGATTCATTAATCTGGTGATAAATTGCACGTAACCGATGAATTGCTGTAAACAATCCCAATGCACCACCTTTGGAGGCCTTGAATAAATGCAGGTAGGCATGGGCCACTTCATTGATGGAATGAATATTAATGTCATTAACTACAAAAACACGGGCTTGCTTGTCATAATTGAAGGGACAACTTAATGCAGCTCTAAGAGGTTGAACGGGAAGATGTTCTGTCCCAACTCTTTGTTCGGCTGCTTGCCAGGATGCTTCTGTGTCATTGTTACTTTCATCGCGTAAGGTTGCAGAGGTGAAAAGCATACCTTGTATTGAAGGTGCCAGCATTTTCATCAATGGAATGGTTGGGTCAAGCCAATGATGAAATAAACCTACGTCTGTTATATTTTTATTCTTATGTTCAGATTTCAGAAATGAAACATGAGTTTTAGGTTGGCTATTGGAATGTTCTGGTTTATTCAATGAAGTCAAAAGATCCAACCATAGATTTAAGGGAGTAACCGCTTTCCGGGTTAATGTTGCGTGAGTTGTCTCAAGTCTCTCAAGGGACATTTTGTCCAGAGAGTCTTTTTCATTATTTAATTTGGTTTCTATATTGCGTGTAAATTTTAAAAGACAGTTTAGCAATTTTTGAAAGGATTGAATTAAATTTGGTACAAGTGCAACTAATTCCGGTAATAGCGGATAGAGATCGCATTCATATTGTCTTGTTTCCGCGTAGGACTGATTGATAATTTGGTTACGGGAAAAACGGGCTTGTATTTGCTGATATATGAGGTAAAAGAAACGCTCAGATAAATTGGTTAGGTTTTCATCCTTATTGTCATGAAATGATGCAAGATGACTTGACCAATTTAAGGGGGGTAAAATAAAGGCGGAATCAATAATTTCTTCCAAATCCTTTTCAAGCGCTTTATTGCCAATAATTACGTCATGAATACGCTTTTTCAATCCTTTTGAACGTGTATTGTTTCCTTCATTTCCTAATAGCCATCGTCTCAATTCGCTGGTTTCAGTAGCCGAGAAAGCGGTTGAAAAAGCTGAATCGGCTGCATCCGATATATGATGGGCCTCGTCAAAAATCAAGCGGGACGGTAGATTACTTTCCCATTCAGGAGAGGCATTATCTAAAGACCAGGCAAAGTGGTTAATGACCAGGGCGTGATTTGCAATAACAATTTCTGCATTTTGGGCTCTGCGAATGGAATGTTCAACAAAACAAGTCTGGTAATGTGGGCAACTTGCATGAATGCATTCACCGCGTCTTTCAGCAAGAATAGATAATATTCTGTTGTCAAAAAGATCATGGAACCAGTTGGGCAGGTCACCTCCAAAAAGATCACCATCATTGCTTTGTTCAGCCCAGTTGCATAATAAAATAATGGCGATATTATTACCGTTACCATCATTTTTATTGAAATGAAGCGTAATATATTCATCTAAATTTAATAAACATAAATAATTCTCTCTACCTTTTCGGACAACAATTTTTTTCTTGCGGGTGACAGGATCTGGATAAAGATGATGGAATTCATGTTCGATTTGCCTTTGTAAATGGCGCGTGTAGGTATTTATCCAAACTGTTCCTTTATTGTGTTCAGCCCATAAACTTGCTGGAGCAATATAGGCAGAGGTCTTTCCTGTACCTGTTCCTGCCTCGGCTAATACAATATTGGGTTTTCCCTGTTCCACACAAGGTTCAAATGCATAACGGGCAACATCTGTAAAATCAATTTGTCCAGCTCGATCTTCAGCGCCAGGTCCCAGAATTTCGGCCAAACGATTAAAGGTTTCCTGGCGTTTGACAGGAAATTGGCTGGGTTGGGGACGTGGGGAAAGTTCTTGCCATTTTGGTAATCGTTGCCATATTCTGAGCGCGTCAGAAGCTTGCAGTTGTTGCGCTGGTAACGGTAGAGAAATATCAAGTGCAGATAATAATATTGGAGCCCATAACCATTGTGCATGATAGAGGGCCGCTAGCCGAGCGGCAATCAGGTCTTTGTTGCCATGATTATATTCTTCCTTGAATTTTAGGATAAGATAATCGCAGATAATTATTAAAAAATCAGCTTCAGGATTTAAAGGCATGGGGATTTTTAATGCATTGGCAAAATTTGTGACTGTATAGCCGAAGGATTGAACGGGAAATACAAATGCGGCAAGTTCAAGCAAATCAAGCCACCGGTCAGTATGAATGGTTTTTGGGGATTTTAGTTTACGGTAGGTATAAGATTTGTGTATGATCAGCAATTCAGTTGTTTGTTCAAGTTCAGCAATCAATGTCTGTAACGGTAAATTAAGAATTTCTCCATCCGTATTAAATAATGAAAACTGATTATCATGAATAATTAATGCGGAATAATCTTTTAAAACCATTTATTTTCTAACAATTCATACGTATATGATAATATATTGATTTTTATCCTGTTAATCTAACAGATAATAGTTTTTTAAATCCATATTTAATCAGAGGGCAGGCATTTTTATAGTGGCTGTAAAATAATGACAATAAACGATTTTTCTTCTTTTACTTCAATACCCAAAATATGGCCTTTCGAGGAAGCCGTAAAATTGGCTGAACATGTTCGGAATAAAAAAGATAAATCGGATAAACCCGCCTTGCTTGAAACAGGATATGGTCCTTCTGGTTTACCGCATATCGGAACGTTTGGCGAAGTGGCTCGCACTTCTTGGGTCAGCCAGGCATATCAGGCCCTGACAGGGAAAAAAGCGGTCATTCTTGCATTTTCAGATGATATGGATGGTTTACGTAAAGTTCCAGAAAATGTACCTAATCAGGAAATGTTAAAAGAACATTTAGGAAAACCTTTGTCAAGTATACCTGATCCATTTGGAACACATGAATCTTTTGGTGCACATAATAATGCCCAACTTTGTTCCTTTCTTGATCATTTTGGATTTGAATATGAATTTGCCTCCTCAACAGAATATTATCAATCAGGAAAATTCGATTCCGCTTTGAAAAGAATATTGGAAGTTCACGACAAGATAGTTGCTGTAATTGCACCGACACTGAGAGAAGAAAGACGGGCCACCTATTCCCCTGTGTTACCTGTCCATCCTGAAACGGGAATTGTTATGCAAGTTCCTATGGAAAAAATTGATCCGGTATCTGGAACTATTCAATGGCGTGATGGGAATGGCAAGCTTTTTGAAACCCCTGTTACAGGTGGATATGCAAAATTACAATGGAAAGCTGATTGGGCAATGCGCTGGTATGCCCTGGGGGTAGATTATGAAATGTCAGGAAAGGATCTGATTGACAGTGTTCGACTTTCAAGCAAGATTTGTAAAATTCTTGGTGGCACTCCACCAGCCAATCTAACATATGAATTATTTCTTGATGATCAGGGGCAAAAAATTTCAAAATCGAAAGGAAATGGACTGTCGATTGAAGAATGGTTGCGATATGGTCCCTCGGAAAGTCTTGCGCAATATATGTTTAATGCACCTAGACGGGCGAAAAGATTATTTTTTGATGTTATACCCAAGACTACAGATGAATATCTTAAACATGTTGAAAATTGGCAGAAATCAGAGCGGGGAGATGATAGTGTCGGACCCGTTGAAAAAGAAAAGAAATATGCTAATCCTGCCTGGTTCATACATGGAGGTGTTTTACCAAAAAAAGCGGGAAGTCCAATTTCATTCGCAATGTTATTAAATCTTGCCAGTGTTACGAATGCGGAAAGAGCCGAAATATTATGGGGATTTCTTAAACGATATGATGAATCTGTATCGCCAGACAATAACCCCATGTTGGCTCAGCTAGTAGAGAATGCCCTGGCATATTATGCTGATTTCATTCGTCCCCATAAGGTTTATCGTACACCGGATGAACGAGAGGCAAGGGCTTTGATTGAGTTATCTGTTGAATTGAAGAAATTGCCAGCGGAAGAGCATAAACCTGATATTTTACAAAATTTGGTGTTTGCAATCGGTAAAAAATACGAATTTGAACCGTTAAGGGATTGGTTTGGTTGTCTTTATGAAGTGTTACTCGGACAAAAAGATGGGCCACGTTTCGGAATGTTTATCGCCGTATATGGAATAAAAGAAACAATAGAGTTGATTAACAAGGCGGTAAAAAGATAAATATAAGAAGATCGAAAGATTTTGCTTTATCAATTATAACATAGAAGATTCATGCAGCCATCGGATTTCGAAAAACTCAATAACACCCAGAATGATGGGAAACATTATAAAAACACGGGTTGGAAGATTCATTTAAAATATTGTTCTCGTATTCTTGGTGTTTTGTTATTCATGGCTGCAATTTATGTTGTGCAAAAGGAATTCAAACATCTCAGCCTGAAAGAGATTAAGCTATCTTTTGAACAAATTCCCACTTTTTCCTTGTTAATGGCTGGAGCGTGCACCTTATTGTCATTTTTTGTCCTGTCGTTTTATGATAAAATGGCTGTTAGACAAATTGGATACCGCTTGTCTTTTTTGAAAACTGCCTTTGCATCTTTTTGTTCCTATGTGCTTTCACATAATATTGGTTTATCGGCAGTTTCTGGAGCAATGGTTCGTTTCCGGTTATATGGGAGTTGGGGGCTTAAGCCTTTAGAAATCCTTCAGGTTATCGCCTTTTGTTCCATTACCTATTTTATAGGTGTTGCGGTGCTAGTAGGCGCGTTATTAATATTTAAATCGAATTCATTACCAATCATTGGGCAGGCATTGCCAGGCTGGATATTTATTTTTATCGGAATTGTCGCGTGGTTAGGGGTCTTTGGTTATATTTTTCTTTCATTCCGATGCAACACGTTAAAAGTCTGGAAATATACTTTATCGTTTCCTCGACCATCCATGGCTATTTCACAAATTGTTGTCGCAACTGCTGAAGTTATAATAACGGCTGCAATCCCTTATTGTGTCGTGCCGTCTCATTCAATCATGATCGGTTATCCTGCACTTGATTTTATGTCTTTTATGGCGATTTATATCGCTTCTTATATTGCCGGGTTAATATCAAGTGTACCTGGAGGTGCAGGGGTGTTTGAGGGCAGCATGATATTGGCTTTAAAAAATTATATGCCAATGGCCAATATTATGTGTGTTATATTTGTTTTCCGGTTTTTGTATTATTTAATACCATTGTTTATTGCAGGCAGTATGTTTGCAGTGCATGAAATTTTAATTAGAAGCAAATCCATATTTGATAAGCCCAGAAAAAAGAATTTGTTACGATTCAATCCATCTCTATTCATTGATGAAAATCTGCGGGAGAGTGATGCGGCTTTTTCTGTAGCCATTGCAGCAGCGGCAGTTTTTATTTGCGCTTTGATTGATCTGGCTGTGCCTTTGTTTGATTCAGGATTGATTCTTCACGATGCAGGAACTTTTTCATTATTTATTGAACTTACAGGCGATTATATTTTATCATTTTTAGGTCTTATCCTATTAACTCTTACGGTGTCATTAGTCCGTAGAATTACACTCGCATGGGGATTAAGTCTTTGTATTTTAATTGCATCAGCAGTAATTACGTTGATTATGGGAACTTATCTCATTATTCCGGCCATACTGACTTTGGTTGCGTTTTTTATTGCTCCGTTTAGAAAATGTTATTATCGATCAGCCAGTTTAACGGATGCACCGTTTTCCAGCAAAATTATAGTAGAGGTTATTTTATTTTTAACCACTGTATTGATAATAAACTGGTTAATCCCGCAATCAATTGCTCAATATGGAGTTGTTCAGGTTTTTTTCTCTGGCAATATTTCAATCGCAACAAAAATAATTATTGCAGTGGTGGGAATAAGCGGAATTTTAATATTGTTTAAACTGATGCTTCCAGCAAAAATAGTTTCATGGCCCTGGTCAGGGGAAACTAAAGAATTATATCGGGTTATGTCTGATACAGACAATAAATTACTGGATGATATTAAACCGAATGGTATCTTGATCTGCTCAAAGGAGGGAACGGCTATACCTTTTATTCGTAAGGATAATTTTTTAGTCGGAATAGGAGATCCCGTGGGTAATGAACGTGAAATTGTCAATACTATCTGGCGTCTTAGGGATTTGGCGTTACAGGAAAATCGGTCTATTGGTTTTTGGGGTGCGGGAAAAAAATACCTGACCATTTATCACGATTTTGGATTGGCGAGTTTGAAACTGGATAAAACGGATCATTTTGTTTGTTGTGAAGTCCAGTATGCTAGTTTTATGATTAATCTGATTGGTAAATTCAAAAAATCTTAAGTTTGAAAAGATAATGGATAATTTTTCTCAATTATGTAATTGGGCTGCTCCTTACCAGGATACGAGCTGAACAATGAGAAGTGGGTTATTTCAATATCGGGAATTTTTAACAGGTTATAATGATTCAACCATTGTTTGATATGTTCTTGAGGAAGGTAAGAACCTTTCCCCAGTGTAATATGGGGAACAAATTTTTGTTTTTGAGTTTTGATTTCTAATTGTCTTAAGATTTGTTCCACTTTTTTACGTAAATGAACCAGACTCTCCGAAGGCTGGATCCCCGCCCATAATATTTGGGTATTGGATGCTGTTTGAAATAGATTAACCTTATCAATTGTCAAATTGAATGAAGGGGGCGATATTTTTTCAAGTGTTAAATCAAGATCATTCAACAGATCATAGTCATTAATTTCACCTATAAAATTTAGTGTGAGGTGGTAAGTCCCAGGGTCATACCATCTTACATAAGTCAAACTACCTCTTAATTGACTTAAATGGCGAGTTACATAATCTGGGAAATCAATACCTATAAATAAGCGCATATGATCAATTCTGTTTTTATAATTCAACTCTTTGCGTATTAATTATGAATATAACATATTTTTTTTCAATGCTTGATATTTGGGCTGTAAATGAAATATATTATATAAGTCTATGAAAATTTTAATGAGTAAAGTAAATGGTATTTCGTCCTGATTCTTATAACAATATGACCAATGTCAATGCCAAAGTTGCATATGATGCAGGTCTTAGAAATTATATGCTTCGTATCTATAATTGGATGGCATCAGGGTTGTTGCTAACTGCATTAGTTTCATATTTGGTTGTTAACACATCTTTAGGTGATATATTTTATCATCCGGTAGTGATGGGGTACAGAACCATTGGAATCACTCCAACATTATTGGGTTATATCGCTATTTTTTCACCATTGGCATTTGTATTGGTAATGTCCTTTGGGGTCAATCGTCTTTCAACGCAAGCTGCACAAACGCTTTTCTGGGTATTTTGTGGTGTCATGGGCGTTAGTATGGCAAATATCTTTTATGTATATACAGGTGAATCCATCGTAAGGACGTTTGTAGTCACAGCAGGTATGTTTGCAGGAATGTCTTTGTGGGGATACTCAACTCACAAAGATTTGACAGGTATTGGTTCTTTTTTAGGAATGGGCCTGTTTGGTCTTGTTTTAGCCATGGTTGCGAATATTTTTTTCAAAAGCGGACAACTAGGATTAATCATTAATATAGTTGGAGTGATCATTTTTACAGGTCTTGCCGCTACGGATACTCAACGTATTAAGCTTTCATATCAAAATCTCTATCAATATGAAGGGTCTGATATCGTACTTAAAGCCAGCGTTTATGATGCATTAAGTATGTATTTGAATTTTATCAACCTGTTTCAGTTTATGCTGCAATTCATGGGTGTTCGTCAAAACGATAACTAGGCTTAAAATAACAGTTTTATGAATGTTGAAAATAGTGCTGTTTTTTTTCAGCACTATTTTTTTGACTATAGGTATAATCCATAATCAATATTTAAAATAAGTGCTTGCTTATAAAGTGAGTTGTAATGGGATGTTATTTATAGTAAACAATTAGATATAAAATAACATTATACTAAGATCATGATTATATGTCTAAATTTAGAAAAAATTGTGGTCTTTTTATGAAGAATGAATTTTATGTAAAAATTTAATAATATAAAACTGTTTTTTTATATGATTTCTCAATTAAAAAGAAGTTTTATAAAATAAACACGCTGATGAGTTGAGCGATGTCAGAATCAACGAGGCATAGAATGAAAAAATTATTACCGAAAATTACATTATCGGTAGTGGGTTTAACATCTACTCTTATGTTGGGTGGATGTAACTTGGTTTTATTTGATCCAAAAGGACCGATAGGACAAAGTGAGAAAGAATTGATTATGATGACGGTAGGGGCAATGCTTTGCGTTGTTATTCCCGTTATTATTGCAACCTTAATTATTGCAAGACGTTATCGTGCATCAAATACCAGTGCGACATATTCACCAAAATGGGATTTCTCACTTCCGATTGAAATATGTATGTGGGGAATTCCAATGTGTTTGATTGCTTTTCTTGCATATAAAACATTTGTTTCATCTCATGAATTGGATCCTTATAAACCAATCGCTGCACCTGCTGATAATCCACAAGTCAAGCCAATTGATGTTCAGGTTGTTGCGTTAAACTGGAAATGGTTATTTATTTATCCTGAATATGGTATAGCCACAGTTAATCAATTGGTGGTACCTGTTAATACACCAGTTTCCTTCCGATTAACATCCGATGCGACAATGAACTCTTTTTGGATTCCGCAGCTAGGGTCACAAGTCTATGTAATGGCCGGTATGCAAACTCAATTGCATTTATTGGCTTCTACAGAAGGTGATTATTTTGGGGAATCCAATAATTACAGTGGTGCTGGATATTCAGATATGAAATTCCGTACATTGGTTAAAGATGAAAAGGGATTTCAGGACTGGATTGAAAAAGTTCGTGCGTCTTCTCAAGACTTGAACAATGAAACATATGCTAAACTGCATGAAGATAGTATTAAAAATCCAGTTGAATACTATGCTCATGTTGAACCGGTTTTATTCGATACAATCATAGCAAAATATAACAATGGTATGGTTATGGATAAAGCTACTGGGCAAATGATTCATATGAGCTCAAGTCAATCTGGTGAAATGAAGCACGCAGAGGAATAGATAAATGTTAGGTAAATTAAGTCTTTCGGCTATTCCATATCATGTACCTATATTGGTAGGGACATTTATTGGGGTAGTTATTGTTGGATTGGCTGTTTTAGGAGCGATCACATACTATGGTAAATGGGGTGTATTGTTCAGAAACTGGCTTTTCTCGGTTGATCACAAGCGTATCGGTATAATGTACATCGTGCTTGCACTTGTTATGTTATTCCGTGGATTTGCGGATGCTATCATGATGCGTCTGCAACAGGCCATGGCTTATAATAGTCCTGGTTACCTGCCTCCATCGCATTATGACCAAATTTTCACTGCTCATGGTACAATCATGATTTTCTTCATGGCCATGGCATTTATGCAGGGTTTATTTAACCTTATCGTTCCTTTGCAGATTGGTGCCCGTGACGTCGCTTTTCCATTTATTAACTCATTAAGTTTTTGGTTAACGACTGCTGGTGCTATACTAGTTAACATCTCTTTGTTTATTGGTGATTTCTCGACTGCTGGTTGGTTGGCCTATCCACCTGTTTCTGAATTGCAGTTCAGTCCTGGCGTAGGGGTAGACTATTATATCTGGGCTGTTCAGATTTCCGGTGTTGGAACGCTTTTGACCGCTGTTAACTTTATAACTACAGTTGTCAAAATGCGTGCCCCGGGAATGACATGGATGCGTGTTCCTGTTTTCACATGGACTGTTATTGCATCTTGTATCATGATTTTTACGACATTCCCTGCCTTGACAGTAGCTGTGGCTGAATTGGCACTGGATCGTTATTGTGGAATGCATTTCTTTACCAATGATGGTGGTGGAAATGTAATGTTGTATTTGAATCTGATCTGGGCATGGGGACATCCTGAAGTTTACATTCTTGTAATTCCTGCCTTTGGTGTTTTCTCGGAAGTTGTTCCTGTATTTTGCAAAAAACCATTATTCGGTTATGCAACAATGGTTTATGCAAGTTTGGCGATTACGACCTTGTCCTTGCTGGTTTGGGTTCACCACTTCTTTACAATGGGTGCCGGAGCAAATGTTAATACCTTTTTTGGTATCATGACGATGATCATTGCCATCCCAACAGGAGTTAAGGTCTTTAACTGGCTCTTTACCATGTTTAGAGGGCGTATCGAATTTACTGCACCAATGTATTGGACAATCGGATTTATGATTGTTTTCGTTATTGGTGGTATGACCGGGGTTATGCTTGCAATTCCAGCCAGTGATTTCGTTTTGCATAATAGTGAATTCTTGATTGCTCACTTCCATAATACTATTATTGGTGGTGTTTATTTTGGTTATGTCGCGGGAATGAATTTTTGGGCTCCAAAAGTAACCGGTTTCAAGATGAGTCAGAAACTTGGTAAGGCCGCATTCTTTTTCTGGTTCTTTGGATTCTTCCTTTCATTTGTTCCATTATACATTACCGGATTTGATGGAATGGTTCGTCGTTTGAATCATTATGACAATCCCAATTGGCATTTCTGGTTACAGATTGCCTGTGTTGGTGTATTTTGTATCCTTTGTGGTGTTGTTTGCCAATTATTACAGATTTTCCTTGGTATTATTAACGCGAAAAAACCTGAAAATATTGATGTAACGGGTGATCCATGGGATGGTCGTAGTCTTGAATGGTCAACTTCTTCTCCAGCTCCTGTTTATAACTTTGCTCATATTCCAGTTGTTCAATCACGTGATGCTTATGCATATAATAAAGAGCATGGAATTGATACACGTCGTACGTCTGAAACCTATAAGGATATTCTTATGCCCAAAAACACGTCTGCAGGTTTTTGGCATGGCATGTTTGCATTGGTTCTGGGATTTGCGGCAGTTTGGCATATCTGGTGGCTTGTGATTGTTACCGTAATTCTTAATTTTGTATTAGCTATTGGCTATAGCTTTAAAGATGATAAAGAATATGTCATTCCTGCTTCAGAAGTTGAACGTATTGAAAAAGAACATTCTCGTAAACTTATGACACAGGTGGCTGAATAATGGCTGAGAATATGAGTACAACGATGTCAAATACTTCACAAAATGTTCATGAACACGAACATGAGCATGAAAATCATTCATTCTTTGGCTTTTGGATGTATTTGATGTCGGACTGCATTGTCTTTGGGTGTTTATTTACCAGTTATGCGGTTTTAAGAAATCAGTTTGCTGGTGGACCAACCAGTAAAGAAATGTTTGAACTGGGACGAGTGGCTATTGAAACTGCCTTGCTGTTGACAAGTTCACTTACCTTCGGTTTCGCGATGATTCAGGCGCGTCGTAACAGTAACAATGGAACACTTTTATGGATGGTGGTCTCAGCCATTCTTGGTTTAGGGTTCCTTGTTTTGGAAGTTCAAGAGTTTATCGCTTTTGTTCAACATGGTGCCTCACCAACCGTCAGCGCTTATTGGTCGGCATTCTTTACACTTGTTGGAACGCATGGCTTACATGTTACTTTGGGTCTGATTTGGATGACGGTTCTGATGATTCAATTGGTAACAAAGGGTCTAAACAAAACAATGATGCCAAGATTGGCTTGTATGAGTTTATTTTGGCATTTCTTGGATATTGTTTGGATTTGCGTATTTAGTTTCGTTTACCTGTTGAGTATGGCATAATGACAGAAAATCACACTACAGCCTCAGAGGAGGCAGGACACGGCTCTGTAGCATCCTATATAGTCGGGTATGTATTATCGATCATCCTTACGGTAATTGCTTTTTATATCGTTATGGAACATATGTTTTCAACGATGGCTACTGCAACTACGCTTGGGGTATTGGCAGCATTACAAATTATTGTTCAGTCAGTATTCTTCTTGCATGTCAGTGTGTCTCCAGAAAAACGTGTTGATTTGGTAAGTTATGCATTTTCGCTTTTCGTAGCAATCGTTATTGTATTTGGAACGTTATTCGTAATGCATAATGCAAGTTATAACATGATGTCTCGATAATTATATTTACGTTTTGTCCTGTAAATCATTATGGGGCAAAATGAAATCAAGTTATAAAAAAACCCTTTATCAAATGATAAAGGGTTTTTTATTGATTAAAGACTGATATACATTAGCTTTTATGCGGTTCCCGGGAAAGCATATCTTTTTTATCAGGCTTTCCGTTCCATTCATCAGCATCCGAAGGTGTATTTTCTTTTCTTGTAATGTTTGGCCATGTTTTGGACAGTTCAGCATTGATCTCAATCCAGTCGGTAGAACGATCATCACTGTCAGGGAATATAGCTTCTGCAGGGCATTCAGGTTCACATACTCCACAATCGATACATTCTTCTGGGCTTATAACTAGAAAATTTTCACCCGCATAGAAGCAGTCGACGGGACATACTTCTACACAATCCATATATTTGCAGCGGATACAGTTTTCTGTGACCACATAGGCCATTGTTTTCTCCGATTCATACTAGTTAAATAAGGGTTTTTCCCTAAATAATTGTTTTTCTTAATTATATAAAATAGCTTACTTATATAAGTTAGGTATCATCTTGATGACTAACAAGAAAATTATTCATTTTCTTTATTACATCAGAATCTATTTTTCAAGAATTTCTTTGTATAAAGAGTGACATAATTTTGCTGAAACTCTTCGGGTTGAAAAACCCAAGATCTGTATTACCCTGCTACTGTTGTTCCAGGGAATGGTAATGATATCGTCTTTTTTTATTAAAGTTGCAGGTTTGATAACTGCTTTTGAATTTTTTTTTATAATTTTGTATCTTATCGAGAAATGACTGATCGATCGGGATTTATATATTCTAGCATGCCAAAGCCAGATATCAATACGTTGACAGGTTAGCTCAGTTTGATAGTTCATGTACGATTCAAAAGTAGGTTTTTAAGAATGTTAAATGGATTATCTTGGGTAAGATGCGTCATATGTTTAATTTTGCGCTGTTTTTTTATTTTAATTTTCTTAATTAATAAGGGTGCTGGAGGGCCAAATTTTTCATATGATAATTTTTCAGGTTTTTTGGGTTGCAATTTTAGCGATTTAAGTAGTGGAATAATATTATCATTATAATATGGAACAGGCGCTATCCATTTTTTATGAAAACAAACAGGATGTTTTTTTGACGCTTTCTTAAGCTTGAACGTCAATTTTTCTGCAATATCCAATCTGATGATCTGTTTATTGGCAACAAGCCATCCCATCTTGGCAACAAGATTTTTGTTCATTTTCGTAGAAGTTGAATAAGCAACTTGTTTAGGTGAAAGTAAAACAGGATTAGCAATCTGTTCATTGAGTGTGAGGAGTGTATGTCGTAAATAATATTGTTTTTCTTTAAAAAGGTTTTCGATATAAATTGCGTGATTTCCATAATGAATTTTGTAATGTTTCAATTGTTTAATTGTGTCTTTTGACAAATTGAAATATTGTTCAGTCCATAAAATGCCACCATTTTCATAAAGTTGATGCAGAATTCCACGTAGTTCTGATGTGTTGTTATCATTATCCAAGGCATTAAAAA
>NZ_JAXOQA010000050.1:0-13887 GCF_047307945.1 Commensalibacter sp. A3DC
AATATGCTGGGGAAGTATTATTGCTGGTATTTTTACAGTTCTGGCAGTATTTTTTCTTCTTTTTATTTTGGGAAGCAGCCTGGGTGTTTCAATGCTGTCTCCTAAATCCGATGATATTATTAATGGTGCAGGAACAACAGTTTTAATCTGGACTGTGGTTTCAATTATCCTCAGCCTTGCATGTGGCGCTTTTGTGACTGGACGCTTGGCTGGCGTAAATGGCCTCATTCATGGGTTTCTTGTTTGGGCCACTTCGCTTATTTTATCCATTATTATTGGATGCATGATTTTAAGTTCCATCCTTACCATGATCGGGGGAACAATCGGAACAGTGACCTCATCTACAGGTTCCCTATTAAGCGGCATTGGTTCTGCATCCCAAAATGGTATTTCAGGAATTTTTGATCTTAGCAAAAACACTCTGAAAAATTTTGATTTCAAATCAAATGCGAATAATCAACAACTTAATCAAAATGTGATAGAGGCTTTGAAAAAAAGTGATATTCCAGCTTTACATCCAGACTATCTATCCTCACAATTTAAGGAAGTTAAAAAAGAAGCCAAAAATGCTATCAAGGAAATTAGCATCAACCCAAATAATTCCGACAAGATTCTTTCTGATTTAATAAGCCATCTCAAAACCCGTACCGAAAACATCTATCAGTCCATTGATCGTAATGATGTAGAAAAGGCAATTGCCAATAATACTAATTTAACCCCTAAAGAGGCAGAACGTTCGGTTGACAATATTATTGCCATGCATAACCAGGCAGTACAAGAAGCAAACAATAAATTGAATGATTTGCAAAACAATCTTCAGGAAGCAAAAGAACAATTAAACACATGGAAAGAACAGGCTAAAGAAAAAGCGGATATGACTGTCAAAGCCATCGCACGTCTTTCATTCTGGTCTTTTATCGCCTTGCTAGTTGGTGCACTGGTTAGTACCGCTTGTGGATTATTGGGGCAAAGAACCGTTTGCAGAAAACTAGAAAATCAAACTACTGATAATGAGCATCATAATTATAATCACTAAATAACAATATCGCTTATCCTTAAAAAATAACCAAAAAACTAGTATTTCCAAAAATACTAGTTTTTTTACTTTTTAAACCTTTTGAACAAAATCAATCGAAAGGAACATTTTCAAGTTCTCTTAACCATATATTCGCATTTCCATCTGAAGGGGCACGCCAATCTCCCCGTGGAGAAAGACTTCCTCCCGCAAGAATCTTGGGACCATTTGGCATGGCTGATCGTTTGAATTGGCTAAAAGCAAAAAACCGTTTAATGAATATTTCCAGCCAATGCCTAATTTCACATAAATTATAATCGGTTTTTTTTGTATCAGGATAACCTGCAGGCCAGCTCCCCTTACGTGAATTTGACCATATATGATAGGCCAAAAAAGCAATTTTTGAAGGTTTTAGACCATATCTTAGAAAATAATATAAATTAAAATCTTGCAATGCGTATGGTCCAATTATTGATTCAGTACTTTGAATGGATTTTGCATCTTTTGCAGGAATGAGTTCTGGCGAGATTTCAGTATTCAAGATTTCCTGCAAAACCCTGCCAGTTTCCTCTGAAAAAAATCTGGATTGAACAACCCATCGTATCAAATGTTGAATTAATGTTTTGGGTAACCCGGCATTGACATGATAATGGGACATTTGATCCCCTACGCCATAAGTACACCATCCCAGCGCCAGTTCTGATAGATCCCCGGTCCCAACAACAATACCATTATGCAGATTGGCCAGACGAAACAGATAATCTGTTCTTAATCCCGCCTGGACATTTTCAAAGGTGATATCGTATACAGGCTTATTTTCTGCATAAGGATGTCCTATATCTTTTAACATTTGTCTGGCTGTATCAGAAATATCCAAGCATTCCCAATGAATACCAAGGCTTTTCATCAATGATTCGGCATTATTTTTCGTCTCTTTGCCTGTTCCGAATGCCGGCATTGTATACCCATAAATAGACTGTCGATCCATTTCGAGATCGTCAGCAGCCTGTACAGCAACCAGCAAAGCCTGTGTCGAATCAAGTCCTCCAGAAACACCAATGATCATTCGCTGGGCTTTGCTGGCTTGAATACGTTGTTTCAATGCTGAAACCTGAATCATGTAAGCTTCATAACAGTCCTGTTCCAACCGATGGACTTCCGAAGGGACAAAGGGAAAACGTTCCAAGGGACGTTGAAGCCCTATGGTGTCATTTGAAGGTTGCAATTTGAATGCAATCAAACGATAAGGTGGGTGTTTTGCATAGTACTGATGAAATGTTCCGCGTTGCAACCGTTCCTGACGTATCAAATCAAGATCAATATCTGCATATAGAAAATTATCGCCTTTTGGAAAACGTTCTGTTTGCGCCAGAAGTTCACCATTTTCAAAAATTGACAATTGTCCGTCCCAGGCAAGATCCGTTGTAGATTCACCATTTCCTGCAGCAGTATATAGATAAGCGCAAATTCCACGTGAAGATTGCGTTTGACACAACAAAGAACGCTGATCCGCTTTACCTACAGTTATGTTACTTGCCGAAAGATTGGCAATCACGGTGGCACCAGCCATACAGGCATAACTACTTGGAGGAATTGGTACCCACAAATCTTCGCAAATCTCCGTCCCTATAAGCAAATCGGGATAATCCTCTGCTTTAAAAAGCAGATCAACACCAAAAGGAACGTTCTGTTTGTTAAAAACTATGGACTCATTGACAATCAATTGCCCATCAGCAAATTGTCTGGCCTCATAAAATTCCCGGTAACCAGGTAAATAGGATTTGGGAACAACTCCCAGAATCTTACCTTTATGAATAACAACCGCACAATTATACAAAGCACCCTTAAAAACAACAGGAGCTCCAAATATGAGAACAGGCATAAGGGATTGGCTTGCATCACATATCAGTTCAATAGTTTCCTTAACAGTACTTGACAGGCTGTCCTGTAACCTGAGATCCTCAATTGAATATCCCGTCAGAGACAATTCAGGAAAAACACAAAGTGCAACGCATTCCTGATGGGCCTTTAAAGCCAGTTGAATTATTTTCTCGCTGTTCGAATAAGGATCTGCCAAACAGACTGTAAAATTGCATAATCCCACCCGGGCAAGGTTATGTTCATACAACGAGTAAAAATTTTTCAAGAAGAATCTCACATACTAAATTTAATTTAATGATCTAGAAATATATTCTACGATTATGTCTTTCTTCAACCAACCGCCAAATCAATATAGCAAATAAGAAGAGAGAATATAATCCATTTAGCATTGTCAATGAAACTGGCAGCCAAGAAAAAGGATAAGAAGCGACATCACAGGGTTTGCCTGGACGATCCGGCATAGCACCAAGCCGATCGGCAAGATTGTCCGTTGCGACAAGATTGGCGTTACACTCAGGTAACGGACTGACCCACCATCCCTGTTCCACCCCAATATGTAAACAGGAAATGCCAATACTCATCAACAAAACCATAAATCCAACCCATAAAATCAAGGTCAAATATCGTGTTGGAATAAAAATACCCAAAATACCCAAAATAATCAGAAAACGATATGGCCATCTTTCCAATAAACACAAACCACAGGGAACCATATGCAAAACATGCTGTAAAAACCACGCTGCACCAATAGCAAATGCGCCTGCCAATATAAAGAAAATTGCGGTAATCGTTTTCATATAATATTTATTATAATTGGTCACGACTGATACCTAGACTGGTTTACACATGAATGATGAACGGTTAAATATGAAATAGACTTTATAAAAAAGCGAGTTTACCATATTTTTTTTAATGTTGCGATTGCAAAGACTTCTCTAACGAATTTTCAATTGATTCTGAAGATTGCTCAACAGGGTGCTGTATATTTTTTTCCTCTTTTTTTTCAACCTTTTTGGGATCATTCATTGAATTACCCGCACAGCCAACAACACTTATATTATATAGAGGATGCTCAAAAACAGCTATTCCAGGTTCAGTTAAAAACATCCATGAGGCAAAATGAATAGATGTTAATTTTGTGTCTGTTACTTGAAGAAAGGCGGCACTATCAAAAGGTGTTGAGGGAGGACGTATTACACAATTAAGAGCCTTGATTGTCAGGGTCTGGTATCGCACTGATTGTCCAACCGGTATATTTAAAATTTCAGTATGGGCTTCAAGTTTATTCAAAATTCGAACAACAGCTTCGGATTGTCTTATCCACTGTTCAGCAACATTGGGATTTTGTTTTGCTGATTTACTGGTTTCAGCCAAACTGCTTGAAATATTACCTATTCCCAGTATGACAACAGCTAAACAGCAAAAATATTTTTTCATTTTACCGGACTCCGTAATTGATCAACCATATCTTTTAGAAAATCCCGCATGAATTCCTCATCCACTCCAATCAGCAATGCGTCCTCAAATACATCCTGCATAAATTGTTTTAACTCGGTTTTGTTTTCTTCCAGAATTTTTAATTTTTCTTTGCAGGTTACAGATTTTCCATCAGATTGAGGCCAGTTTAATGAAGATGTTTGAACTTCTGTTTTCATCTTAACCAACCCTTAAATTCTTAAACTAGTCAATGTAATTCATTATTATGGAATTGATCAGCAGAATTGTCCGCCTTTTTCTTTTCATTTTTACTCATATTATCTGTAACAGAGAAAATAAATTTGCTTAAAAGCTGCTGCAAACTGATAGCCCCTTGGGTATGGGTCAGAAACTGACCAGGTTTAAGAACCGTTTCATCACCACCTGGAGAAAGATCAATATATTTTCCACCTAGCAGACTATCACTTGTAATAATTGCCGCCGTATCAACTGGTAATTTTACATCTGGCCGAACCGTAAAAGTTACAACCGCATTAAATCTCTTTGGGTCAACCTTTTCCTGAATAACCTGACCTACGCTCACCCCTGCCAATTTTACGTCTGAACCGACTTCCAGTCCGTCAATCTGGCTAAACGATGCGCATAACGGATACCCCCCAACATTTTTCTGCCCATGTCCAATAATGGCCATGATAACAGCAACAACAAAAACAACCAACACTATCAAACCTGTGACAAGTTCAATTATTTGCTGTGTTTTTTGAGAGGGCATCAATACCATGAACTATCTTTTCAACTAAGCCTCAGGAACCCAGCTTTCATAATCACCCGTAGCCTTGGCTCGTTGACCACCGACATAATCGCTCCCTTGTGGATGATAAGCCTTGGCTGTTCCGGTTAAATTGGAATGATAGGGAATTTGCCAGGGATGACGCTTTGATACCGGAACTGGTGCATCCGCCTCATAATGTAGCCAGACCCACCACTCTGGGGGAACCGCGGAGGGATCATCACCTTTTTTATAAATAACCCACCGCTCACGACGACGTTCACCTCCGCCAAGACGGTTTAGTTTGCGAGATTCATAATAGGAACGTCCATCAGAATCTTTCCCGACCAAACGTCCTTTTAAAAGTGTGTGTAAACGCGTTCCAAGTGTTGTCATAATATAATTCAAACAAAATAATTATGTAGTATCTTTATCAAATAACTTCTAACAACCATATACCTTTTTTCCATAAAAATCACAAAAAAAATTAAATTGGATTCTAATTAAAGCGAATAATCAAAAGATTACATCCTAAGATAAATAAAAAATTGAAAACAAACTAAACCGGAATTTTATCCACAATATCCACTGAATACAGATACCTGTATAACTTTTTACCTATTTATTCAGCTTATCGACATTCCAAAAAAAATGTAAACTTGATTATTATGAACACAAGACATATTTGGAATGGCGTCAGGATGCGTAATCTGCAAGCCGCGATTGATCCCGACGCATCTCTTTATTCAGTAACCATGCCCGCTCGATGGGAGGATCAAACTGCAACAGCGATCCTACAGTTATGCTCATCCTATCAACTGGAATCCTCCTCTGTTAAAACAGATCAGATCACTGCCAACTGGTTATTGCCTCTTTGTGATCATGCGGCAAATGCAGGGATCAAAAATTGGACAGTTTATGACTGGGAAACAATTCTGCTAAACCAACAGGCCTGTCCCAATCAACGTATTTGGCAAAATGACAACAGTCAAAAACCCGCCTTTACCATAAATTTGGCTGCCTTTGCGTCAACTGAAACAGGGTTTGACGCGCATTCTTATCGGAAAGTTCTGCAAATTGTTATCGATAGTATCCGTATTCTCTATAAGCAACAGTTCAATTTCATTAACAGTGAGCTCCCCTTTCCAGATTTGCAGATTTCCCCAAAGCAAAAGCCTGTAGATTCTGAAAATGCAGAATCATATCACAATATTGCCGGGACAGTTTATCTTACCAATTTAGATGCCTGTCTTGCACAACTCGGTCTGGAATATGACAGTATCCAAGGACGGGATGTGGCTTGTTGCCTTACCTGTTTTGCAACCTTACTCTCAACTGCGGGTTGTGGATCTGATTATCTTCCCTTGTCACCAGACTGGAATGCATTACCAGAATTAACTACCCTTGCCAAAGAAATATGGAGTCTTGCCTCTGAGGAAAAAACTTTGCCTCTGCCCAGGATAGAAACCAGTTTCTCAATTCCCGGACCTGAAGATCTATTTCTAGGATCAGAAGCATGTGGACTTGCCCCCATATTTTCCCCTGTTACCGAAGACGGACATCTGGCAATAAGTACTATTGCGCGAATGGCAAAACAAAAACTAACTCCTGAAAGTGCACTGGCTGCAACCCTATCGGGAAATTTGATACTTCAACCCCCTTCTCATCAGGCGCATTGCGCAATGCATCAGGCATTGATCGGTTTTACAACTTCAATGCCCCCCCGTCCCCATCCAATGGAATATCCCCTCGCTTCAAAAACCATATTACCCCGGGGAATTCGAGAACCTCTTCCACCACGTCACAAAGGAATTACACAAAAAGCGAGCATTGCTGGACGTGGATTGTTTTTGCGTACAGGTGAATACGAAGATGGCAAGCTTGGTGAGATATCGATTACGCCTTTAAAAGAAAATGCCATGGTTAAAGGTTTGTTAGACAGCCTTGGCCAGGCTGTCAGTATTGGTCTGCAATATGGGGTTCCTTTAAAGGAATTCGTTTCCGCATTTGCCTATAGCCGCTTCGGCATTGCCGGAACCGTTGAAGGGGATCCGGGAGCGATTTACGCGACCTCGTTTCTGGATTATAGCTTCCGGCTATTATCAGATGTTTATTTAAACCAGCCTTTACCTGACGCACCTAATAATTTACAGTCTGATGAGGAAAAACTCCCCATGCTGCCTTTGGATCTACCAGAGGAAGAAATGAATCAATCTCACTCTTCCCCACGGAAACATTCAAAATTCAAACTTGTAAGCTGAGAAAGGATCAAGACATGTCATCTATTGAGGAACGCATTGCCAAACTTGGAATTCAACTTCCTACCCCGACAGCCCCTGTTGCAAATTATCTTCCTGCAATCAAAACCAATAATTCCCTGATTATTTCTGGTCAACTTCCTTTTATAGACGGGAAACTTTTTGCAACCGGGAAATTGGGCGCGACCATTGACCTTAAAACTGGGCAACAAGCAGCCCGCTATTGCATGATCAATATTTTGGCACAGGCCAAGGCCGCTATTGGACAGTTAAATGAAATCAGCAAATTAATCCGCCTGGGGGGGTTCATTGCCAGTATACCGGAATTTACCCAGCAGGCTGTTGTCATGAATGGAGCATCAGATCTAGCTGTAGAAATTTTTGGAGACAAAGGACGACATGCACGTTCTGCCTTTGGTGTAGCATGTTTACCAATGGATGCCTGTGTTGAGGTTGAAGCTTGGTTTGAATTGAAATAAATCTATTCTGCCAGTTGATCTACACGAGTATAATAGTTAATGATACTCTGTATATATATCTGGTATGCATTTAAAATGCAATCAGCATACCGATTTATGATTATTATCTAATAACAATGTCAAAATAACTTTTTATATCTCGACATACAACTGTTTTAGATCTACAACTTGCTGAGAGACTACCTTTTTAATATCGAAACAATTAATTATTCATTTTATCAGGTGCATCTAAATTTGTAAAAAATCTATATACCCTGCCATTTGCAAGAATTGACTATACGAGCTTCCGTTACTGAAAAATACCGTGAATTTGTGAGGCCTGTATTTATATTAAGATCATCGCCAATGTTTTACATACAATTAAAATTTGATTTTTTTATCTTTTAAGATCGCAAAATCCATCTTTTCGTCCATTTTAACACCGTATCTGCAATTATATTCCTGCATAACCCCAAGATGACTGAATACGTCATGCTCCAGAATCATCTGGGCAAAGGGAAGGATAAAAAAGTTTTTAGCGAGTTCTTCTGTCTGCGTTAATAAACCCCGCCACTTAATTTTATTCACATTCCATTTTTAATTTTCTCCATTTAGATCATTTGAATGCAACATTTAATAATCATAAACTATTAAATTTATCAATTTCTATACAACAAATTGATAAATGAAGAAAATTAACAACTATAACTAGCTATCTCACAAATCATCAGTGCCGATAGCCATATCATCCATCGAGCCTTCACCAATAATACCAGAATGCTCACGAATACGTTGCTCAATAACCTGACTTATCTCCGGATGCTCTCGCAAGAACTGCTTTACATTTTCCCGTCCCTGACCAATACGCTGACTGTCATAAGAAAACCATGAACCCGCTTTTTCAATAATCCCTGCTTTTACACCCAGATCTATCAATTCTCCCATCTTACTAATTCCTTCTCCATACATAATGTCGAATTCAACCTGCTTGAAAGGAGGAGCCATTTTATTTTTAACCACCTTAATCCGCGTCTGGTTTCCTGTGATTTCGTCCTTTTCCTTCACCTGACCGATACGACGAATATCCATACGTACAGAAGAATAGAACTTCAATGCATTTCCGCCTGTAGTTGTTTCTGGCGATCCAAACATAACACCAATCTTTTGACGAATTTGATTGAGGAAAATCAGACAGGTATTGGAACGAGAAACAGATCCGGTCAATTTTCTTAAGGCCTGGCTCATCAAACGGGCATGTAATCCAACATGATTGTCCCCCATATCCCCTTCCAACTCTGCACGGGGAACCAATGCCGCCACACTGTCCACTACCAAGACATCAATAGCGCCAGAACGAACCAAAGTATCCGCAATTTCCAATGCCTGTTCCCCGGCATCAGGTTGAGAGATGAGCAAATTATCAATATCAACGCCGAGCTTACGCGCATAAATGGGATCAAGAGCGTGTTCGGCATCCAAAAATGCACATGTACCACCCTTTTTTTGAGCCTCGGCTATAATATGCAATGCCATTGTTGTTTTCCCGGAACTTTCTGGACCATAGATTTCAACTATACGTCCACGAGGGACACCACCAATTCCTAAAGCAATATCCAGACCAATCGAGCCTGTTGAAATTGCTTCCACTTGAACGACAGACTGCTCTCCCATCTTCATGATTGAACCTTTACCAAAGGCACGTTCAATCTGAGACAAAGCTCCTTCTAATGCTTTATTCTTGTCCATTATTTTTAGAATTTCCTTATAAATAAATAACGTGGGGACCGTAAATTCTCAGATTAACCCCAGTTAAACATTTATTGCTGCTTTTGAAGATTTTAAAAGATAAAAATACAATATTTACATTTACAATATTGGTATTTTTATCAAAATATCAATGATCCATAACAGCAATAATTATCTTAACGGCTAATTGCCAATCCCATACCATTTGGATCTGTATAAGCATGACATTGCCTGTCATTTCCTGGCAACCCATCAGAACAATAAACGGCATTTACCCGTCCTTTTGAGCCGCTCGAATTCGATAATGAAACACCCTTTTCCCGTTTATTTCCTTGTTTGTTCAAAAAAGAATTCATGGTCACGGCAGCCTCTTGCGCCGCATCATTCTGTCCAGAGGCAGAAACTCCTGCAATAAAACGCTGTTTATACGTTGAAATCGATCCTGTTAACAAAGGTGGCGGCAGCTGGCGAGGAGACGCAGCCATGACGATACCGGTTGTTCCAGAAATACGTCCTGTACCAAATAAATTATTCATGGTTAAGGCACAAGAAACGGCTCCCCCATCACGATCAACAACTACAAAAGATGTAGATGCAGGCAATGCTGGCAAACTGCCGCTGCCCGCCTTCCCATTATCAAGCCAGTCTTGAGCTTTTTTTGTCATTCCTTCAATGGATGACTTCAAATAAGTAGAACTGTTTTCTGCACGCCATTTTGCAACTGTACCCTGGGCAACATCATCCCTATTTTGTCCATTATGCATCGCCATTGCCATACCCAGACCTCCATCTGCAGGAGGAGATAAAAAATATGTAATATTTTGTCCTTGTGTCAAAGACAAAGCTGAGGTTTGAACAGGCAGGGCATTTCTAAAGTCCTCGTTATACAACCCCCCTCCCGCAATCTGGGATCCCAAGGCATAACTTCTTGCAAGAGAACCAATATAAAGATCTGCAATACCTGCACTAATCAATCGGTCATAAATAATCTTTAAACGAGGCTGATATAGAATATCCCCAGCCTTAAGAGGAAGTCCATTTGCGTTTGTAAATGCTCTCTGCATGGCAGAATCTTCAAATAAGGGCTGCTGAACAGCTGCCAGATCACTCGCCAACGTGTCAGAAACGGGAGCACCATTTCCTGCCAAATTACCAACCAACCGTAAAATATCATTAATATCTGACTTGCCGTAACTTGCTTGTAATAAATATAATCCTCTTGCCATCATTGGAATCGCAGCTGGACGATCACTATTACTGGAAGGTTTTCTTCCTGCCTGAGGAAGGAAAATAATTGACTGTGCCGGCTGTCCGGGATGATACGCCAGACATGCTCCACCTCCTCCCAGCGAGGCACGGGAAGGCAAAGTTACTGTCAATGCCATACCTAGGGCCGTAGCTGCATCAGCCGCATTTCCCCCACGAATCAGGATATCCCGCGCCAACATGGCGGCTTGTGGTTCATCTGCAGCAACGCTCCCCACATATCCTGTTACACGATGATTCAAATTTGCAGATTTTGATAGTTTTTTCTCGTGATGATCCCCACCACATGCCGTTATTGAAAATGCCAAGGCCAAACCACAAACAGCCTTCTTAAACAAAACTATCTTTTGCCTTGATCCGTCCCTGAATTTTTGAGTAAATTTTGTTGTCTTTGCCTCAACACGACCTTTTGAAATTTGATAACGTTTTGACACGTGGCAGCGCTCCACTTAAAAAATCAATAATACCATAATAGGGTTCGAAAGTTATATTTAACTCAAATTATCAAGCCATACTCTATCGAGATTCATTTTATATCACAACAATTACAATTCTGTATAATATTATCCATCCATATGATAAAATCCCAATTTTACCAATCGGAAAACGCTTTATGAAAAAATTATCCTTTCGTCCTTTGATGACAGGTTCATTACTCTCCTGTCTTATCTCTTTCCCTGTCATTGGTCATAGTGAAGATCCAGCAGCAACTTTCTCATCCCAACAACGTAAAGAAATCATTTCCATTGTCAGACAGGCTCTAAAAGATGATCCAACCCTATTAGAAACTGGAATTCAAACCCTGATGAAAAAGAAAGAGCAACAACGCGCTTCACTTTCTACCCAGACAATAAAAGAGAAAAAAGGATTACTGTTACGTCAGCTACCCACTGACGGACTGATGGGCGATCCAAACGCAGCTACAACCATTACTGAATTTTACGATCCAAATTGTGGATACTGTAAAAAAATGCTGCCTATTTTAATCGATCTGGTCAAAAAACATAAGGATGTCAAGATAATCTTAAAAGTCATTCCCATCCTTTCTGAAAACAGCAAATTGCAGTCTCAGGCCATAATTGCGGCAACTAGACAAAACAATTATGTTGCAATGATGCGCTCCTTGATGACCAGTCAGGAAGATATCAACCTTAATACTATCAAATCTATTGCACAGAAACTTAAACTGAACGCCGATCAATTGGTAATCGATATGAAAGCGGATTCCGTCACCAACGCTTTAAACGGCAACCTTCAATTAACTCATGATCTTGGTATTGAAGGTACTCCAGCCTTGATCATTAATGGTGAACATATCATTCAAGGTGCAATAAGCTATGACAATCTTGAACAAGTTATTGATAAACTTAATAAATAATATCATAGCTAAACTAAAGGCGACCCGCAAATCGCCTTTAAAATTCATTTTTTAGGTAACAAAGCTTTCAAGGCATCTACCATATCATCCATCATTTTATCCGTATGATAAGGATTGGGGGTCAATCGCAATCGTTCCGTTCCTTTGGGCACGGTTGGATAATTTATTGGTGGTGCATAAATTTTGTATTCATCCAGTAAACGTTGACTTATTTTTTTGCATAACTCAGCCTCTCCAATAATTACGGGTACAATCTGGCTTTTTGTCTCGATAAAAGGAATATTGGCCTGTCTCAATTTTTCCTGAAACGTATGAATACGTTCAAACAATTTTTCACGACGCCAATTCTGCTGACGAACCAAACGAACACTTTTTAATGCCGCTGCCACAACGGATGGGGGTAGGGAAGTCGTAAAAATAAATCCAGCAGCAGCCAATCGTAAATACTCAATAATTTCACGTTTCGCCGTTACATATCCCCCATGTACACCAAAGCCCTTTGCAAGGGTTCCTTCAATAATATCAACCTGATTCGCTACACCATCCCTTTGAGAAACACCTCCCCCCTCTTTTCCATACAAACCGACAGCATGTACCTCATCTAAATAAGTTAAGGCATTATATTTGTGTGCCAATGCACAGATAGCCCCAATATCCGCAATATCGCCATCCATAGAATAGACACTTTCGAAAGCAATCAGTTTGGCAACATTTTTTGGAGCATTTGCAAGTTTATGTTCAAGATCCTGCAAATCATTATGTTTGAAAACCACACAATCAGCATTTTTAGCTCCTTTTATACCAGCAATCATAGAATTATGATTTTGCTGATCGGAAAAAGTCATCCAGTTCCCGGACATACTCGTTAGGATAGTTTGCAAACTCGCCTGGTTTGATACATAACCTGATACAAATAACAAGCCAGCCTCTTTACCATGCAAGTCTGCAAGTTCAGCCTCGAGCGCTTCATGTAAGGGATGGGTTCCGGCAATATTTCTTGTCCCACCTGCACCTGCACCATATTTTTGAATAGCCATAATGGCGGCATTCATGACTTCAGGTTCAATTCCCATACCCAGATAATCATTGGCTGACCAGGCTATAATCGGGGTTTCCTCTTTTGCATTAATCTTTCTATCATAAACAGGATAATGCATTGACTGACGACTTAATGGGGTAAAACGCCGATACCGTCCCTGTTTCTCTATATCTCCAAGCGCCTCTTTGCAATAGGCATAAAAAGGATGTGAAGATATTATGGGTTCTGACACAATTTATTCTCCTATTTTAAATCCCTCGGGATTTAAATGATTCAACATGACAAAACATTGTCTGAATAACCAATCCATTACGTCCTCATATAGAACATATAAAAATTTATCCAATAACCTTATTGTATAGTGACTTGGACAACATTTTTCTTGACCCCACCATCTGCCTTGGCATTCATTTGAATTTGCTCCGCCTTTGCACCCGCTCGGATTATTTCATTTGCAATTGCCCTGCCTTCATGCGCTGCAATATTAGTCATTTGTTCCTGCTGCATTACAGGATCAGATGAAATTGGGGTGACAGAAGTAATAACAAACAAGGCATCCGCTTTTCTTGACAACGCATCCTTTACCAAATTTGTCAAAGGTTTTTCCCATTGATCCTGGGGCGTTCCCTCTACAATCTCG
>NZ_JAXOQA010000051.1:0-13811 GCF_047307945.1 Commensalibacter sp. A3DC
TTTTCTTACGATATTCACTAGCCATCTCATTAAAAATAAATGATAATTCTATGAATTCTCTTCGTCTCCAGTTTAAATCTTTATCAATTTTTTTTTCTAATGTCTCATATTTCATTTTAATATTCTATATTAGTAAACAGGCAATTAAGATCCAATCAATTCTTTTCCTTGTTTGACCATATTCTTCATTCTATCTATAGGTCTTATATTTCTTTCTAATGCAGGATCTTCAGATAACTTAGTAGCTCTATCTTTTTTTGCTTTTATAATTTTTTCTTCTAACTCTTCTGGTTTAACTACTTTATTTTTTTCGAATGCATAAGAAACACCATAAGATACCATTTCAAAAATGGGCATTGAAATAGCACCTGTATAATCTTTTTTCTCACTATTATATTTTTTAAACGCTTTCTCTCCAAAATATTTATTTAGATATTCGAATGTTTTATCAAATATTTTTTTCTCATTTTCGTAATCGTAATCATTATTTAATATAGTTGTAACAAACTGATTTAAATAAGGAGCAACATCTTGCAAAGAAGGATTCAAAGAATTGGAGGGGATATTTCGTAAACAGAGATAACGAACCACCAATTCATTATCATAACTTTCATTTTTCTGTCTTTCAGAAATAGGTAAAGTTTCTATAAAATCTTTGTTTTTAGCAAAATTTTCAATCCAATGCTGTGCGTTTGCATTTACCATTAATAATAAAACGTTTCTTACTTCTTGATCACTTAATTTAGAACCACCCGTATTTAATCTTTGGAAAATCTCAAATTTTGTATCCGTTTCACTTTCACGCTGTAATATTTTTATATCAATTTTTTCCCTTTTAAATATTCTTTTTATATTTTTGTGTATAACATTATTATCACCTTCCTGTCCTTCCCAAACTTTATCCTGTAATTTTTTAAGATAATCCGTCGAAATAAGTTTTAAGGGAGGATAAAGTTCTGAAGTTTCATCTTCTTTTTTCAATTTTCCCATAAATTCTAAAATAGTAGATATACGTTGTAATCCATCTACCAGCTCCCAAATCCCTTCCTCATTCTGTGCAACAAAAATAGAAGGAAGAGGTATTCCTAATAAAATAGATTCTATAAATCTACTTTTTTGGAAGATTGTCCATCGATATAAACGTTGAAATTCTGGTCTAATTTTTAGATCACCATCATCATACATATTTACAATTTCACCAATAGACATAGGATAGGAATCAGTTCTTACTTTCAACCTTGCTGCATCAATTTCTTTTTGTAATTCATCCATTTTTTTTCCACATTTATAATCAAATTATTATTATTCATTAATAATAATATGAAAATATTATTTCAAAAATCAAACAATTTTGATGATATTAATCTTATACCTACTTCTAGAATTAAGTAATGGCTATGATCGGAATGACCCATGGGTCATGAATCTTGATCCACTCACAATTGTTCAGCCACCACCATTTGCAAAACTCATAGACTGTATTCATGATCCCTTATCACCCCCGCCAGTATTCTTGCCAGGGTGTAAAGGTTCACCAGAGCGAATGTTCCCCAGGCAACAATGCCAAAATGCCAGTGCCTCTCGTAGACAAGCATGTTCAGCACCCCCCATATGAAAAGGGATGCGGCAAAAAAAGAGGCCACACCCCTCCACCTGAAACTTCCGCACATCAATGAAACAAGCTGCAGCGTCCCTGTAAGTATGAATGATCCTTCCCAAATACAGGCAGGAAGGATCGCCCTGAACCCATTGACGAACGAACAGTGAAAGATATTGCCGGCCATGAAATATGCAAGAGCATAAATTCCCGTCATGACCAGCAGTATCGAGCTCCACCACTCACCCAGGCAATGGTTACGGTGTTTTTGGTGTCGCCTGTTTTCCATTGGTGCCATCCCCGTTCTTTCCATCTTTTCCAGCCTGCCTGTCTGGCAGCCTGAAAGAGGCCAGCAGATGAATGAGAGACCACAGCCCGTGCAATCCGCTTTTTGAATCAGGCTCTTTCCAGAACCGTATGACAAGGGTGCACAGGGTCACGATGAAAGTGACAACCGCGACAACGTCACCCGCCGTATTGCTGGGCAGGACATTGATGATATATTGTAGAAGCTCGGTAAAAAAATCCATCTGTTCTTTCCTTGAATATAGACA
Organism: Commensalibacter sp. A3DC; assembly: GCF_047307945.1. NCBI lineage: Bacteria > Pseudomonadati > Pseudomonadota > Alphaproteobacteria > Acetobacterales > Acetobacteraceae > Commensalibacter > Commensalibacter sp. A3DC. Next base: position 2,152 of record NZ_JAXOQA010000051.1, read on the forward strand.
TAAAAAAACCACCCTAGCGGTGGCTGGTATCTCTGGTGTTCTGGCAGGCCATGATCATGTCACGCAGGCTTTTGTAATCCATCAGGTAACGGCCGGTCTCGCTGTCAGGTTTTAACGCCTTGATCTCGCTGGAAAGCTTTTCCTGTGACTGGGGCGTGTAATCCCTCAACGGCGGGCATTCAATCCGGTAGACAACGCGTGGCGATGACGAGCATGCCGCAAGAAAAACCGCCGCGAGTAAAATAATGGGTTTCATCAGAATTGCCCTTTCTCCAGCACATCTTCCAATTCCTCCATGTTTCCAGGTGAATGATTGGCTGCCTGCCGCATTGCCTGAACAGTCCGAAGGGTCTGCAGGTCATTTTTGATGACTTCATCCTGTGTCCTGATCAGGTTGTTTCTATTCGCGGCCCTTCGGCCTGTCAGGTAAATCAGTCCCGCCATGATCCACCCTTTCCCTTTCCATAAAAAAGAGCATACGGACTTGATGATGAGTATGATATTTTCCATCTGTCTTTCCTTTTCCGGACATAAAAAAACCACCTGTTGAGGTGGCTTCTCAATAAGAATAATCAATTATAGTACTTGAATTGCCGATCAAGCCACTGGATACGGCGTTTGGCGAAATTAAGGATGAAATTCACCGACCATTTCTTTCCATCATCTGAAATGACCTTGCCATTTCCCAATCCTACCTCTGCATTCATGATCCACAAATCCAGGTCTTTCTTTATCATGTCGGGATTGATAAGGTCTGCTTTGTCCTTGATGATTTTTGAAAAGGTTTCATGGGATATCTTTCCCGTATCCCTAAGGTAACGCCATCTCGCCCGTATTTCCGGCGTGAAACAGTTATGGATGGTTTCAAAGAATACCGGATCCTGCCCATCAATCATCCTGTCACGTTTGGTTATCCATCCAATCCTGAAAGGATCACTGTCATCCGCACTCAGATATTGATCGACAATACCGAATGTCTGGTCCTCATCGTAGGGATATATATACGCGACACCCGATGCCGGCGTGGCATTCCAGCTGCACAGCATGAAATTGTTCACCAGACTGTCAGGGGAAAAACAGACCTCGCAGAGCAGGATATAGTCAATGAAACATTCAAGATCGATATATTCCCGATATGTCTCTTTCATGCTCACCCTGCCCGCGATACAGTCCGAAGACCATCGCAGGAATCTTTTCAGGAAACTGACACTGTCATCCGTGTTCGGATCGGGCGAGTATATCTCCCATTCGGACGGATTGTAGTTGCCGTCTGTCCAGAACGTGCTGGCATGATCGGGCTGGGCAAGAAAATGCCCCGGGTTTGATGAATCAATCAGGTACTGGTCATTGTCATTGTCAGACCTTATTATATACATCCCAAGGAATTCCCCGTTTCTATACAATTCACAGGGAAATCCGTCGGTTGAAAACAGCACGGAGGTTCTCATTCCGAGATTGTCCCTGTCATAATAGGAATAGGGATGAGGCCGGTGCAAGCAGACCAGCCTCATCCCTATGGAAATTCCGCCATATCTCGGTGGTGACGATATCCCTGAGCAGGGTTCTGTCTGTTCCGTATCCTTTCAGGACAAGACCGTTCATCGGTGCCCAGTCCCCTATTTTCACCTTGAGTTTTTTACCTGTCTCCGCATTTTTGAACTTGATCTTGAAGTTTTTCTTTGCGGAATTCAGGCTTGTCTGTCCCTGCAGGTTCCATGTTCCTGTGGAGGAAAACAGGGGTATTGTTCCCTCGAAAACGGATACACTCATGTCCACACCGTCCTTGCTTGCCGGAATATCCCCCCTGATAGAGACCCTCCATGGCCTGTTCGGTTTCGATATCACGATATAGTCCCAGTCACCCGCCGTATTGTCATTTCCATACTGGACAAGGCTGCCGTTATTGACAAATCCTGTTGTGGGTTGTTTATCCAGATCAGCCATAGATCAACCTTCCATAATAGTTTCCATTACCGTCAGAAATGAATTCGACAATAGTCACCGAACCCGCCCTTGTATCGATAAAAGGCTGTCTACCATGCCATCTGACAGATGCGTCGAACTCAACCTCGCAATTACCCTCACAGGGTTGCTGGAGAATGACTGTCATGCGTTGCAGCTGGCTCTCTTGCCCTTTACCGAGTGAAATATTGCACGCTTTCTGGAACAGAAGACGATAGCTGATCTCTCCCGCTTTCGGGAACATCAGGGTAATGTCCGGATCATTCACGATCCTGTTTTCGATCGGTATACCGGCAGACAGACGATCGATAATCTGCCCACCTGTCATTTCCTGTCCCAGCGATCCTTTCGCGAGACCCTGTGTCATGTCAAACCGGCTCATTTCGATTTGCCCTCAAGTTTCACCAGACGTGCCTCGAGATCGTTGATCTTCTGTTTATGAGCGGCCAAAAGCATGCAGAGAACCTCTGTATATCTCAGGTTCTGGCGTAAAATGACATTCCCTTTCTCATCTTTTGGAATTTCCTGGACGGACTTGAGAATCGGGTTCCCGTTTTTATCCTTCTCGCCTGTATCCACCCTCTTGAATTCAGGTGATGCATCCTGCGTCCACATGGCATAATCGGATGGATCAAGTCCCGCATCCCTGATCGCCTGTTCTATATCCTGAGCGATAAAACCTGTATGAACACGTGCCTTGTCCTCACCTTTCTCTTTTATCGCGTCATTCAGCCTGTAATTGACAGCATTGACATTATACAGGGCATCCATCAGTTTTTTGTCAGAATTATCGGCTTTCTCATCAAGGATGGATGTGATGGTCTTGACGTTTTTGTCCGAGGTCACGTTTGGTGCCGTCTGTGTGAAAATATTGTTCCATGGATTTCCCGCACGTCCCAGATCACCACCGCCAGCATTGAGGGGATGGAAGGAAATGGCCGCGAAAGCGAAATTGGGATTGGTTCCGTCCGACCATATCGTGTTGACAAAAGTCTTGTTGTTTCCCTCATTCCCATCGGAGTTCACGGAATACTGCATGTGAATTTCCCTGGATTTTGGATTTGGTTCATAATCCTGTGTATAATCATCATTTATCGGTCTCAGGCCCGCATTGATCCATGTGAAACCGTCATCGGTTTTTGGAGGCGGATAGGTGAACTGACCGGTTTTATCAAGAATTGTGGTTCCCAGGGGTTTGTTCGCTCCATCTTTCGCGAAATAGGTATCGGGGTTTATCTTCTGGTTGATATCGTCAACACCCTTCTTCGCCTCATTAGCCACCGCATTGATATTGGCGATATTGCCGTTTATATCATTTACCGTTTTGGCGACTTCAGAGAGTTGCTTTGGTGTGCCGCCACCATCAATTGAAACGGTACATGCGGAAAGATCAAGGTCTTTTGGAGAATTGTTGGCCATTTTAATATCCTGTTAAATTTTATTGATTGATTTTAGGTCTGTCTGTCATTCTGGCGAGCAGAGAACGCCGCCATTGTTCATGCTGTGTCTGTAATGGACACTGCCGTCCGTAAGAACGATATTGCCGTCCAGGGACAATCCTTTCGGCATGGACTTGCCACCGTTGACATAGCTGTCCGGTGCGAGAAAAACGCTTCCGTTGATTGAAAAGTCATCAGGCAATGACGCGACCTGATCCATCGCCACGATCTGTCCGTTATTGTCCCTGAACAGACCCGTATCCACACTGATGACCGTACCGTCATCCATCTGGAATTCAAGATTTGCATCATTGCCCATCGCGATGGAACGGATACCGTTGCCACGTACACCCGTCGAACCCATGACGACAACAATCCCGTCATCCGGATTTTCGTAAAGTATTCCCTCCTCGCGAATGGGAAGGATACAGACAAAATCAAGAGTTTCCTCCTGTTCTGTCGTTATCTCGCATCGTAGGGGAACATTCCGGTTCAACTCCCCACCGCTCAGTCGAACCGTGAAAGTATGGTCCTGGAATGCGTATTTGTCAGCCGTTACCTTGCTGTCACTTGCTGAACCGATTTTCACCGATGCAATCCTGTCATCAGAAAGCATGCGGTTCTTTACAGAAAAACTGTAGAATTTCTTTTCTGTAGGCCCCTTGCATGACAGTCTCAGTCTGGTACCTCCAAGACATCCTCCAGGCAATTCAAATATTTCACGATCAGTCTGTGAAACAATACTTTCATCATCTGAATGATTATCCTGTACTACCTGTCCATTTACCTTTCGTGACGCTCGAGTATTTATTTTATTGAAATCCATTTCAATATCCTGATTGTTAATTAACGTGTGAACTGGAATTTGATATATCCCGTGGAACCGTCCCCCCCCTGCCATGAATGCGGTGATTGCCTGTCCCTGGTGCACCCACCCGCACCACCGGCTCCGTAACCTGAACCCGATTGTGCCTTGTCCGCCCAGTCCGGTGTTCCACCCTTTCCCAGTGGAGTGCTTCCACCCGCACCGCCAAGATGATCATCCTCTGTAGCGTTATCGACACCATGTCCCCCGTCCGTACCATTCGGACTTCCTTTTTTTCCACCAGCCGTGTCCAATATGCCGCCACCGGCATAGGGTGTATTTCCACCGCCGCCACCTGTCACCCTAAGTATTTCTGTTTCATCAATCTTTACGAAACTGTCACCTCCATTGCCGCCCGCATCATAATTGCCAATTCCACCGCCCCCGATTTGTAAAAAAACCTTTTGGTTCGGCATCACGTCATGAACGATGTTCTGCTGGTAACCTCCGGAACCGCCGCCACCGCCAGACTTGCCACCGCCACCCTCTTCACCGCCACCGCCACCGCCGCCTCCGGCGATCAGCCATTCCATTTTCATTTTTCGGCATCCCTTTGGAATGACGTAGTTATACTGGCCAGCGGTTAGTTCAATGACAGGCTGATCCGTCCATATCGCCTCGCCCCATTCCATCTTCGGTATCAGGTCAACGCCGGCCACCAGCACACGCGGTGTATTCCCGATACTGTATCCGTTCTGGGATGCGTAGTTTCTCACCCCGTTGCTCAGGTCATTCAGGATATCCGCCGTTACCAGATCACCCTTCCTGATCATGTAATGGTCGAAGCCGTCCATTTCCCTGCGGTATTTTCTGACAACCTCGTTATAGTCATCAGCATAGAAAATACCGTTGATAAAAAGGGTGTTTCCATCATAGTTATGCATTGTTTTCTTCCCTAGTTCTGCCTGATAACGCATTCGACAGGACGGATTGAGGTCTCGTGACTGTTTTCCAGGGAAAATCCGATATGTCTCTCACCGCTTTTCGCTTTTCTGGCCACACCGGATATTTCCGAAATGGTTACCGGATCACCCTTGTCGATCATGCCTGTCACGAGAACGGGAACACGGCCTGCCAGCGCGACAGGTAACGCGTTCTTTCTATCCCTGATTGCCGTATTCATTTCATAGGCTGGGGATGTTGAAATGACCCCATAAAAAAAGCCCCCGATGGAGGCTCTCGTTATCTCTTTCTCACCGCCTATTCTCACAAGCGTCCCTGGATCATATCTCTCATCGGCAATATAGTATTCCGCAAGGTCTGCACAAAATGCGGACATGGACACCCCATTGAAATTCTTTCCCGTAATGGTTCCTTGATCATCCATGGTATAGAAACTGTTACCGGAATAAAAAACCAGATCGGTCTTGTTATTCTTGAAATCCTCCTGGAGATATATCCCGCCGGTTTGCCCAGGCCTGTTCACAAGGTTGAAGTGAATAGATGAATTTCCAACGATTAAACCGTTTTCATTCGTATCCTTGTTTGTACTGTTGATATTCAGTGTTCCATCCGTGACGGATATATCTTTGGATTGCAGTTCATTACACTCTATTTTTCCGTTTTCGTGAAAGACGATTGCATTGTACACCACACCATTTATTTTGCTCTGGATGGTTATTTTCTTGCCTTCCTTCATGTCATGGGTTGCGAACATGCTTATGGAATTTTTATCATCAAGCAGCCAGATTACCGATGGAAGGTTTAGAACATCATTTACATATGGAATATCGTACGCATCGATAACAATATTCTTGCCTTTGTGGTACATCTCACTGTAGTTATCGATCTTCCCTTCACTCAATGGTCTTAGTTCGTCAGCAATGATTTTCTTGCCACTGAAGTTTGACGCGTTTACGGTTCCGTTTTCGTGAAAGACGATTGCATTGTATACCACATCATTAATTTTGCTCTGTATGGTTATTTTCTTGCCTTCCTTCAGGTCATTAGTCGCGAACATGCTTATGGAATTTTTATCATCAAGCAGCCAGATTACCGATGGAAGGTTTAGAACATCATTTACATATGGAATACCGGTCGCATCGATAACAATATTCTTGCCTTTGTGGTACATCTCACTGTAGTTATCGATCTTCCCTTCACTCAATGGTCTTAGTTCGTCAGCAATGATTTTCTTGCCACTGAAGTTTGACGCGTTTACGGTTCCGTCCTCGCGAAGGATGATAGAGTTGGTCACCTTATCACCGGTCTTGCTCTGGATGGTTATTTTCTTGCCTTCCTTCATGTCATGGGTTGCGAACATGCTCATGGCATTGTTTCCATCAAACTGCCAGATTGCCGATGGAAGGTTTAGAATACCGTCCGTATATTTCAACTCTCCTGGATTGATGATTAAATTATGTCCGTCTACAGATAATGTACCAACAAACTTTACCTCACTCTCAACTTTTTGCTCTGTTGCAGATTTCAGTTTCAGGAAATAGTCATCATCGCCACCGACTTTTTTCATTATGGAACCTATTATATCGGCAAGCTGATTCCAGTTGTTCCTGTCTGGAGTTTTTCCACCAGCCCTGATCGCATTCACTATTTCCGCAACTGTTGCATTTACAACATGGGCTGGCAAAATTGTCGCTGGAATACCCTGTGCGGGATTTCCGTCAGTCGCATATTGGGCAATGGTATCCACCGGTGCCTTGTCAGCATTTTCCATTGGAACGGAATATGGTGCAATAATTAAATCCATTTCATAACCTTCTAGTTTATTTTTTCATTTTGGAACAACCCGTAATAGACCAGGGTATGTGTCGGTGAAATACGGTTGAAAATGCATGGGAGATATTTCAGGTCCTGATCCGACCTTATTCTCCATGTATGGGACCAGTCCTCACCACCCAGTGGCCTGTTAAGGGGTGTTCCAAGTCTGAATGGCGTGAATTGATCAATGGTGATGTCAAAACCGAAATATTTTTTTGCATACATGATATAGAAATTGATATTGGAATCCACGGATGACACCAGACGATCAACGACAAGCCTCTGACGCAGCTGCAAATCCGTCACCTCTCCAACACATGGATCCGGTAACCCGACGGTTTTTTCCCACTCATCGAGAAGTTCGGTCGCGGTTCCAGGAAAAGAGACCTGCAAGAGCTCGATCGCCCTGTCACTGTTCCTGACATATACCTGGCCAATGATGGAAGCCCAGTAATGACAGAGGCTCCCTGGCTCCCTTGACCATATTGGGCCCATCGGCAATAGGTATAACAGGGCCTGCCTGAAATTTTCATGGGTGAAACGTGGTATCATGTCTGAAATGTAACCTTTCCCAATATTGGCAGGTTGCCATCACTTTCCGCGATAATCGTCGTAACGGGTGATGATATGGTGTATTGGGTTAATGTCGTTATGGATGCAATGGCACGGTCCCATGCACTTGGATGCATGTTTTTACCTGGAGCGGCCTCTCTTCGGAACAGGTCTTTCAATGCGGCCCTGATGGCATTCTGGTTATCGAGCGTGTTATTGCTGTCAAGATCGGAAATGACAAAATCAACAGGTTGCGGAATTGGCGAGCAGACAATGACAAGTGAGGTTACCGTCTGCTTGTCCCATATATAGTTCGCAACGGCCAGCTGGTCACCCGTTGCTGTTTTATACCTTTTCTCCTTGTCAGATGTCCCATTTTCCCCGATCGGAAAACCGTTATTGGAGGTATTCGCATCGTCACACATGATCCATATCACGACAGTACCGATTCCAAAACTGTTCCGTCCAACCCATGCCCTTGAAACCTGGTGCACGGATTCTGCCCACATGATATATTCCTGTTCACGCCCGAGGGAACCTGATGTTCTGAATGACTGGATCACCCTTGACCGGTAAGCATCCTCATCCTCGAGATCTGCACCTCCGGTGATCGGTGACAGAACCCTGACATTCACGTTCACACCCGCCATGGCCTGTCCAAGCGTAAGGACTGCAGTCTGGTCAGAATTCCCGTCAATACTATTCTCGACAGACTGAATATGGGCCTGGTTCCGGATGCTGTCCTCCGTTGTCACGTAGCTCCATCCATCATTCCTTCTTATTTGCGTTCCCTTTGGAACGATAACACTGTCATCCACGACCGTGAATTCAACCAGTCCCGTTGCCCTGGTAGGGGCCTTTCGATAGACATTCTTGAGATTTCCCCATCCAGCCAGATATTCATCTGTCGCGGTCCAGGGAACGGACTGTCTGGCGATATTGCCCAGGAATGAATAATGCGACCATGAGAGTCCAGCCTGGACAGTTCCGATCGTGCCAATAACCGAATTTTTGAGCACTGTCTCAATTCCTGGAACGCCAGCGTTGATTATATCCTGCTGCACCTGATTGTTGAGTTCTGTTAAGGTTGGAACCTTGAACGGCATTATATTCCCTCCCATACCCAACTGAATAGAAACTGTTGGGGCGTGTCTGATTGTGGTTCTGTTAGATTGATTGAAAACTGCAGTAGACCGGTTTTCACCCATTGGACATTGACATCGATATTCGCCACCAATCCATCATTCACCATCCACTGCAGTGATTCATAGATCATGTCCTGTGCGGACAGGGTGACAGAATACTGATCGGTTTTCACGGCCCGTCTCAGCTGCCATAATCTTGATCCCATAGGTTCATCCCTGAAAATGTCACCCCACCATCCGCGACGGTCTCCCGAAACCTTGCCGATATTTGACTTTTTTTCCGTAAAAGATGGTTCCAGAGGTGCAAGCCTGTCCGTGAACAGTGAAACCATGACAGCACTGAAAAGTGCATTGTCGAGTTTTATATCATTATCTAGGATAGACCATTCACCCTTGCCGGTCTTGTTATTCCAGGTTATGGAAATGTCCTGTACCGGTCTCATAGAGGGCCACCCGTTGGCTGGTTCTGGTATCCCCTTGAATGTTTATGGCTTTGCAGACTTACCGATCCCGCCTTTACATCGCCAGATGCCCTCACATCTCCCGTTGTATCGACATTCCCGTCAACCTTGAGATTTCCGTTCAGAACACATTTCCTGTCTGACGGATTTATCTCGACTGATCCATCATTCTTCAGGATAACGGTTGTTCCTGATTTGTGATAAATGGCGACCTCCCCATCGCCAAGTTTCTTTGGACGGTATCGCTGGTCATTCGATGCTATGACAGTGCCACGATTGTGGTCACCGGCAAAAAATAGGGAAATCGCATCTGCACCAGGCAAGGGTTTGCTGACAAAACCGTATTGCTGCATGAATGTCATTCCATCCATTTGGGCACCGCCGGAAACCACAACCTGTACTGTGGGTGTCGTTCCCTCTATAATCCTGTTAAGGATACGGCATGCACCAACTGTCATGTTGATCCGTCTCATGATGCTGTCCATTGGTCCAGGCATGTTCACTCCAATAAAAAAGCCATCCGGATGGATGGCCCTGTTTCCTTTTTTATAAAAAATGGTTATCTTGAAAGACTCGCGTTTGATATGTAGTTGTGAAGCTGGTCAACCTCCTCCTCCATCCGTCTTGTATGATCATTGATGGTACATATCAGGTCATCGATCACCGGATCCTTGCAGTTGACATTTTTCGTGAGTTTCCTGAACAATGAATTGAAAATGTCGTAATCAATATTGATGATCCTGATCATACGATCAGCATTCATCAAATCTATATTTTTACTGAACCTGCAAAGACTTGAACGATTATTCTCTTTACACATATTATTTCCGTCCGTAACGAATATGTTGTCCATAAAATATGGACACAATATTATTTTTCTTGATCTCTTGATATCCTCGAACATAATCCTAGATAAAAGAAGCCTATTATTCTTAACCATACTAGGTGCGTAGATAGTGAACAGATTGTTCAGATAAGGTCACTATCTACAATATGGTTTTATCGATGTTTATCGATACAAATAATGAAGCTTATTTATATAAACGATTAATATTCGTTAACTTAAATTAATCAGTAAATCTAGGATATCAAGGCAATATTTCGACATGGAATTAACTTTTATTTCTTTGAATTATTAATCTTTACTTAATAAACAAGTGTATATATTATAATTCACTTCATTAATTCCGGTTATTACTATCAATATCAAATTCAGATCATGTTAATGCTTGATAGAGTTGTTGGTTGTCGGTACCAAATGCAGCCGACCCTGCCCCATCACCTTATCGATATGGTTCCGGATGATATTCTCACCTTCATAACCGAGCCATTCACTGATCCCGTCGATGTGATAGATATACCGACCCGTTTCACGACTGATCTGGATCATCGATGCCTTGTCCGTCCTGATAAGATAACGGTGTATCCTTCCCGAACATCTGCATGACAATGTCCGTCTCCCTTTCTGTGGAACATTCTTTTCCTTCAGGACGGCGATGATAGGTTTGTAGTACGTCACGAAAGCGGCGGATGGATCAAAACCTGTTTTCAGGAATTCGACATCCCGATACACTTTCTCGAAATCCTTCCGCAAAATGGCAACGGCCTTGTTGACAACCGATTTGGTTATACCGCCGTATTGACCTGGAGACAATAAGTATCCACCCGTTTTACGTATAGAGGGTAATACTTCCGAAGTTACCCATTTCTTGAAACGTTTTGCTTCTGATTTGCGACTACGAAGGATTAAACTGTAAAGTCCAGATTCGTTGATTATGGTAGTTTCTCGCTCCCTTCCGATTGCGTCCATAATATGGACATAATCTTTTTCATCATTGTCTAAACGAGCAGTAACATTTCTGGAATTTTCTAATTCTAAAATTTTACATACATCATTTAATACGAACCAGGCTTTATTATCTTTTGTAAAAACTCTTACATCTATGCTATTAAAATTGAATAGAGTTATAGGATTTGATTTTTCATCAAAAGTTGTTATATTATGGTTAGTCATGATTGTTTACCTTTCATGATGACTGAGTTTAAAGCAGCGGGGTAGTTTGACGACGTATCCGCTGCTTTTTTATTTTTTATCCATTCCCTTAAAATATAAAGGATATGAGAATGTAATGATCTTGATTCATTCTTAGCATTTTTCTTAATTTCCCTTTGTAATTCTTCAGGAAAACGAAGTGTATATTTTTTAATCATCCTTATTTCCTAGTTTTAAATGACGCCTTATTGACGTCATTTTGACGATACCATTTTGACAATTTTAAATCAATAGACAAAATAACAATTATATGTCATTTTGACCTTATGTCTGAAAAAAAGAAAATATATAGATACACATTACGTTTGAATGAGGATTTGCATAAAATGCTCGAAAGAAGAGCATTAGAAAATAATCGTACTATGAGTAGCGAAATAATGGAAATATTACGTCTTGAATTTAATAAATCAAAATTAAAAGAAAAAATTAAAAAACATAGAATAAAAGATTCTGATCAATATGAAA